>JAKJGD010000405.1 GCA_022704585.1 Spirochaetota bacterium
TTTTAGTGTCAAGGACTTAAAAGTGATATGGTGGTTAAAAAAAGGCGATAATTTGTATAATATATTATACAATAGAAAGATACCGGAAGGCTGAAGGGCCTTCCGGTCCGGGCCTGTTAATCATTCCAGTTTCGATTCGATAAATTCCGAAAGGTTGTACATGCCGAAACCCAGTGTTCCTTCGAAACGCCACATCTGAGGCCCAAATCCCTTTGCCGCAATTCTGACATTGGCAGAGTAAATCAGTTTCCTGGCAGCCGGGGCATAAAAATCAATATCCATGTAAATGTAATTCGGATCAAAACCCCTGACAATCTTCACGTTTCTGAATGTTATTGCAAGATCACCTTTAGGATTATTCCCTCCCGAAGTCCCGAATAATAAGGTTTTCTTTGCCAGACGTTTCTTGAGATCACTTTGAAACCACTGAACATTCAACTCGTGAAAACAACTCGTCCAGGAATCCTGGTTCTTATAACCCAGTTCCTTCCACTGAGCGCCATTAAAGTCAATCCAGCCCACAGAGATCGTTCTGTACATTGACATGTCGGGCGCCTTCTGCGATTCTTTCTGGACTTTGACCGTACTGCAGGAAATTAAACAGATACAGACGGAGACGATGATCATCGATTTTTTCATCGAAACACCCCCTGCTTGATTTAATTGTATGAGCAGAATAAGACCATATCCCAGGCACCCTGTCCACTGTTTTTAATGCTGATAATAAATATTTGAGCCCATTTGATTCTCCCGCAAAAGCCCGTATTCTCAAAACCTCAACGATGCTGAACACGACCATATTGTCCTGCCATGACGTCAGGGCCGCCCGGTAAACCAGGGAAGAAGAAATTCAGAGCCCGGTGAGGTTTTTTTCTTAACGCCGGTTTTTATCCCTGCCCATGCGTTCCGGGTGGGAAATAACCCGCCAGGCGGATTTTTTCATTAATTATTTTCACAAACCTTTCCGACTTGATTCCAGCGCGCTATACACCGCCACAGCGGCGATAACAATCGCGGCGCCCGCGATCGCCCACGGGCCCGGTGACTCTCCCATGAACATGAACACCCACACCGGGTTTAGTACCGGCTCGATGATCGGGACGATGATCGCCTGCAGGGCGGGCACGTGCCGGATGGCGCGCGAATATATGAGGTAGGATAAGCCGAGCTGGAACACTCCGAGAAAGACAAGCGCGGCCATGCCCTTCGGAGAGGGCGCGCTCCGGAACATGAAGGGCGCGCAGACCACCACGGTGAGCAGGTTGCCCAGAAGGATCGACTCCGTGGGCGAGCCCTCCTTCTGCATGCGCAGGCAGATCACCAGCACCGCGAGCGTGATCCCGCTGATCACGGCCAGTACGTTTCCCGTGAACCCGCCCGGAGAGAGCCTGTCCAGGAAAAAGAGCACGATGCCGCCGAGCGTGACCGCAACCGTGATCCAGGCCCGGGCCGACACCCGCTCGCCCAGGAACGCGGCGGACATGAGCGCTACATACACGGGACAGGCGTACTGCAGCACGATGGCGTTGGCAGCAGTGGTCATCTTGTTGGCCAGCACGAAGAGTATCACCGTGGCCGCGTAGGCAGCGGCGCCGAGCAGCTGCGGGAGCGACCACCTGAGCCTGGGCCGCCGGAGATAGGCGAGCACGACCAGGGCGGCAATCCCGCTCCTGGTCCCGGCTATGGCAAAGGGGTCCCACTCGACGCTCTTGATAAAAAGTCCGCCGGTGCTCCAGAGCACGGCCGCCACGACCAGCAGGAGTACCGCTTTCCCCCGTGTCATCGCCGCTGTATCCGATTCTTTATCCATATGCGGGGATACTATCAGTACCTGCGCCCGTGCCGGCAAGTGGAAAATGACCGGTTTGAAACCATTTATGCATACGACGCCTCACGGCTCTTTCATTCACAACACGCTTTCATGCTGAAGATTTATTCTTGCAATTTGAGCAATTTCATGATACTATTATTAACAGGTGTGTTGTTTTTAACAGATTCCTGAAAACTCCATCCATGGTGTTTTTCAGGGTCGGTTTTGAGAAGTGAATTCTCAAAACCTCACATTTTTCTCGGCAAACGCCTCGAAATATAGCGGAACATTCTGTACCGTATTAGCGGTTTGCTGCTTTTCAGCAAACTGCTAATTTTATTCTAGCTCACACCAGATGTCGGGTGGCAGGAAAATTGTACTGCCCTGTTGCGGGAGATTCGTTACCTGAGAGTAGAAGCCCCAGACGCTTTCCAATTCAAAGGGGAGGTATCCTGCATGAAAATAAGCCGCAACTACGCCGTTGCCCTGCTCATCGCCTGCACGCTGACCACGGTTCCCCGCCCTGCTTTTACCGCGAGCATGAACATCGGCGGGACCGTCTGGTTCGCCTGGTGGCATTTCAGCCTATCGGATTCCATCAAGGGAACCTCCATCCCCCATATGTCCCTGTACAGCAGGTATCGGATGAAGCCCACGTTTCTCTATGGACCAATTGTCTCTATTGATTTCGCCCGGCAATTTTCTTTATCTGCGATGTTCATTTACACTGACCAATACCGCATCTATTCAAAGAAAGTCGGCACACTTGAGCCAGTCAATTTTTTCCGGGAAAAATACCAGATTTCCAGGTACGACCTGGATGCGACGTTCAGCTATTCTCCAGTCAGCTTCTTTAAATTATTCACCGGGTTCAAGTACCAGGGATACGATTTTACCGGCAGGTTGAGCGAACTTGACCTGGACAAGACCGGTTTTAATAAAGGATGGATATCAGGCAAGGACAGGGCCCTGGGTGCGGGGCTCGGCATTGGGTTCACGGCGCGTATCGTCGAAGGGCTCTTCTTCCAGTGGAACATATCCGCGCTCTACCTGAACATGAGGTTTCGTTATTACACGGATTTTTTCAAGCTTGAGACTTCACCGGCGGTACTGTATATCCCCGGAGAAGTTGACATTAAGTTCAGGTATCATTCGTACGGCGGGAATACGAGCATGTCGCTGGCATATGTGGTTTCAAGGATTTCCTCCACCATCATCCTCGGTTTCCGTTATCAGGTCCTGTATAATACGCTGTATCACCTCGACCTTGAAGAGCGTACTTTATTGAACATACCGCTTACAACGAGATATTTATCATTGGTAAAAAATCGTTATATGCAGCAACGGGGAA
>JAKJGD010000007.1 GCA_022704585.1 Spirochaetota bacterium
GAAGCGAGGACCCATAACAGTGTACGGGGGGGGAGCCTGCCCTACCGTCTTATGAAACCGGCCAATTTTGATACATCAAAAAAGTATCCTCTTGTACTCTTCCTTCACGGTGCGGGAGAGCGGGGCACCGACAACAGGAAACAACTCGTTGTCGGGCTTAACATTTTCGCCGATCCTGAGCGTATTGACCGGTATCCCTGCTTTATAGTGGCGCCCCAGTGCCCGGAGGAAGATAAATGGGCTGATGTCGACTGGAAAGCCGACAGTCATGTCATGACGGACAAGCCTACGCCGAGCCTCGCAATGGCGCTCGAGATCGTCAGCCATCTGCAGAAGGAATTTCCCATTGATCCGGAAAGGCTTTATATCACTGGCTATTCGATGGGAGGCTTCGGGACCTGGGACGCCATACAGCGGTATCCCAAGCTTTTTGCAGCTGCAGTTCCCGTATGCGGCGGGGGCGATGAAACAGCAGCCGGTCGCATCATTCACGTTCCGATATGGGCATTCCATGGCGCGCTTGACGACATTGTCCCTGTTTCGCGTTCCCGGAACATGATAAATACCATTGTCAGCTCTGGTGGAGTCCCGCGCTATACAGAATACCCGGCAATTAATCATTTTTGCTGGGGCCTTGCATTCAGCAATACGGCAATGCTTGAATGGCTTTTCAGTAAAAAACAAAACAAATAACATTCATTAGAATCAACTTCATTCTGAATTAATTATTCATTTTCCACAATCGATATCCGGGAAAAACATTGAAAATCGAGTTTTATAAAAATATCGATAAAAATTGCTTGTTATTTATTTTTTACTTATCTATTATTGAAATATGAAAGTAATAAAACAACTGAATACCTCCGGCCGTGACACCATGAAGAGTCTTTCCTTACAGCTCGAGTCGATCGTGCACGCAAACGTGAAGGAAAATTATCCTGCCGCTTGGGATCGTGACTCGATAACACGGGGACTCGTTTCGGATCTCAAGAAATTGCTTCACGGTAAAACGATTCACACTCCGGGCGACACGATACACAGCTTCTGGCATCTTCATCGCCTCAAGGAGGAATCGGATACTCATTTCGGCCACTGCGCGATCCTGCTGCAGATAACATATCACGACGGCCAGACCGTCACCGGCGCGGCTTTTTTCGAAACGGCGGAAAAGGACGGTGGCAAGAACACCTTCTCGCACATTGCGAAAAACAATTATCGTAAGATGCTGACCATAGCGCCCCACGCGCAGCTTCTCCTGTATGACTATGACACCATTACAGGGATGGCATTCCCCTCGACCGCCGAGTCGGTCATCGGAAGCCACCCCCACAGCTGGAACACCTGGATCCCTTACACTCATGCGGTTACGGTTCCGGCCAACCTCGCACTCACGCTCGATGCAAAGACAACGGCGCTCTATAAGGCATCCTTGCCGCTCTCATACCAGTTGTGCTATCGCTACTTGCACGGCCTTGATCTGGATTTTTCAAAGAACGCGCTTGAAACAGCCGGCGGCATCAAGTCGGATCGTGGAAATCCTAATTTTCTTATTATGATTTCGGTCGCACACGGCGGCGCCGAAGCGCGTAATTCCATCGAATTCGACAACAGAAAATATATTGAATTTGAGTGATGAGGGCATCACTTTTTTCATCGTAGCAGATATGGACTGTTGGACCTCCCGTTGAGGACCGGACTCATGAAAATACTCATTCTATATTTTTCTCAAACCGGGAACACCGGACGTATTGCCCGCGCTATCCGTGACGAACTCTCTTCCGGGCACGAAGTCATCATGAAGAGTATTGAGGAAAGCCCCGTGCCCCCGGTGTCTGATTTCGACTTTCTTTTTATCGGATCACCCTGCCACGCGGGCACTCTTGCCGGCCCGATTAAGGCTTTTCTCTCGGAGCTTCAGTATGGTCCGCGTTACCAGGCTGCCGGGTTCGTCACGCATGCGTCACCGGCCTATAACCGTGCAGATTATGAAAACTGCATGTCCTATTTTACCTCCGTGTTCGAGAAAAAGAAAATCCGTTATCACGGCTCCTACGAATGCCAGGGGAACCTTACACAGCAGCTCCACGAATTCCTGAAAAAATCGAGAAATATACCAGATGATGAGTGGGACAGAATGGTCGCTGAAATGAAAAACCATCCGGATGATAATGATGAAGCCAGGGCAAAACAATTCGCCCGTGGCGTTTTGTTGAGTACCGATCAGCGCTGACCCGGGTATATCGTACCGGGCTGCCATTCAAACCGGGAACCTGCCAGTGGAAAAAGAACCTGACATACAGTGCCTCCGGTGCGGCAGCTGCTGCCATGCTGACATGATGGCGTATGCCTCGCCTGAAGACATACGAAGATGGGAAACAGAGGGACGGACCGATATACTCGCCCATGTCAGGGAATATGAAACCGTTTGGGCCGGGGACCGTATCGTTACGGCCAGGGGGATCCATCTTACTTCCTGCGTGTTCCTCAATTCTGACGGGAAGAATCTGTTTTGTGAAATATATCAAACAAGGCCGATGGTTTGCAGAGAGTATCGCCCGGGATCTTCCGAACTGTGCCCACAGTTCAAGAATTAAGCCGTTTTCACAGCATAAAAATGACTTTACTCTAAAGCCGGAAAATCAATTAATGATCATGGATCATCCATTTTAAGCTCATGGGGACGTTATGTCTGAATCCGGAAGTTTTATGAAAACCTGGGTAGGTCGAATCATTATCATCAACGTGGTGATTTATTTCGTCCAGATGCTGCTTGCCCAGACAGCGATCGGCGACACCAGGATGACGCTTAATGACGTCGCAATAAATTACTTTGGAGTGCGGCCGGATCTGGTCATATACAACCATTACCTGTGGCAGCCGGTAACCTACATGTTCCTCCATGGCGGGATGATCCACATCCTGTTCAATATGTATTTCCTTTTCGCCCTCGGCTTACCGGTCGAGCAGGCATGGGGCGGAAGGAGGTTCCTCGTCTTTTATTTATTTTCCGGAATCGGCGCGGGCATCACCATCTGCTTTGTTAATTATCTGACCGGTGATATTGGTGCAACGATCGGCGCATCCGGCGCCATCTTCGGCGTCATTGTCGCGTTCGGCATGCTCTTCCCCGAGGTCGAGCTTTACTTCCTCTTCGTGCCGGTTCCCATACGCGCGAAATACCTGGTACTGTTCTACGGTGCTATCAATCTCGTACCCTTTCTCATCGAGAGTTTCGTTACCGGCGGTCGTGGCGGCATTTCATACATTGGCCATCTCGGTGGCATCCTGTTCGGATTCTTGTATTTCCTCATTATCCGGAAAAGAGGAATCACGTTTAAATCCAAACTGATTAAGGCCCGTTTTACAAGGGAATTTAACCGCCGGAATACCGAAATTGAACTGGATACCGAATCTAATGAATCACGGCTGGCTTCCCTTCTTGAAAAAATCAAATCCAGCGGGCCCGATTCAATCACCGATGACGAATACCAGTTTATCCGCTACATTGAAATCATGAAGCAGGACCAGGATATAGCATGCAGGGAGGATATCTATAATCTTGAAAGCCCTGATTGTAAAAAATGCCCCGATGTTGAGGCCTGCATACTAAAACAGATTAAAAAATATTTAAATTAGACTTTACAAGGATACCCTGTTTTCCATTATTTATTTTTAAGCGATACAAACATTGACCGGGATGGAAATCATAGACGCATCCCGGACGTGGCCAGACTTGCCAGGCATAGAGTGTGCACCATCTGAATTTGATTATATTTTAATATAAGGAGAACCAGAATGGACAAAAAAGTGTACTCGTTTGGAGCAGGATCATCGGAAGGAAAAGCTGATATGAAAAACCTTCTCGGTGGAAAAGGAGCCAACCTGGCTGAAATGTCTAATCTAGGCATCCCCGTCCCCGCGGGCTTTACCATAACAACTGAAGTCTGCACGGAGTTCTATAAAAACAACAGTAAATACCCGGCCGGCCTCAAGGAAGATGTCAATGAGGCCATGAAAAAAGTCGAAAAGATCATGGGTGCCCGGTTCGGCGATCCGGCGAACCCGCTCCTTGTATCAGTCCGCTCCGGTGCACGCGCCTCCATGCCAGGCATGATGGATACGGTCCTTAACCTCGGCCTCAATGACAAGACCGTCCAGGGAATTATAAAAAAATCTGGTAACGAGCGGTTCGGATGGGACTCCTACCGCCGCTTCATCGCAATGTACGGCGACGTGGTTATGGGCCTCAAGCCCGAGTCCAAAGACGAGCATGACCCCTTTGAAGAAGTAATGGACCATCTGAAGAAGAAACGCAAGATTAAAATGGACCTTGACCTCACGGTGGACGACCTGAAAGAGCTGGTCTCCCAGTTCAAGGCCCTCATCAAGAAAAAGCTGAAAAAGGATTTCCCCACAGATCCCTACGAACAGCTCTGGGGCGCGATCGGCGCCGTGTTCGGATCCTGGATGAACGAACGTGCAATCCTCTACCGCAAGATGAACGGAATCGAGGACAGCTGGGGTACGGCAGTCAACATCCAGGCCATGGTGTTCGGCAATATGGGCGATGACTGCGCAACCGGTGTCGCCTTCACCCGCGATCCCTCGACCGGTGACAACCGCTTCTACGGCGAATATCTGATCAATGCCCAGGGAGAGGATGTCGTTGCCGGTATACGGACCCCGCAGCAGGTCACTGTCATCGGCTCCCAGAAATGGGCGAAGGAAAACGGGATATCCGAGTCCGAGCGAAAGAAAAAGTATCCCTCGCTCGAGGAATACATGCCGAAAGCGTACAAGCAGCTTGACGACATATACAACAAGCTCGAGAACCATTACCGCGATATGCAGGACATCGAGTTTACGATACAGAACCAGAAGCTCTGGATGCTTCAGACCCGGAACGGCAAACGTACCGCCGCAGCCGCGGTCAAGATCGCAGTTGACATGGTGAAACAGGGGCTTATTTCAAAAGAGGAAGCCCTCATGCGGATAGACCCGATGTCTCTCGACCAGCTGCTTCACCCGACCCTTGATCCCAAGGCGAAGCGCACGGTCATCACCCGTGGCCTCCCGGCTTCTCCCGGCGCCGGTGTGGGCCGCGTGGTCTTCAATGCTGACGACGCGGAGGCCTGGAATGCAAAGGGCGAGAAGGTGGTCCTCGTCCGCGTTGAAACGTCTCCGGAAGATCTGAAAGGCATGTCTGCGGCGCAGGGTATCCTGACCGCTCGGGGGGGCATGACGTCCCATGCCGCCGTCGTTGCCCGTGGCATGGGTAAATGCTGCGTATCGGGCTGCAGCGAGCTTGAGGTCGATTACAAGAAACGTATATTTAGAATCAAAAAAGTGACCGTCAAGCAGGGCGATTACATCTCCCTTGACGGCTCCACCGGCGAAGTGATGCTCGGCAAGGTACCGACCGTCGAGGCCCAGCTCTCTGGAAATTTTGCCACCATCATGAAATGGGCAGATGAAACCAGGAAGCTCGGCGTCCGTACGAACGCGGACACGCCGCACGACGCACAGGTTGCACGCAATTTCGGCGCCGAAGGCATCGGCCTCTGCCGCACGGAGCACATGTTCTTCGAGGGCGACCGTATTAAGGCAATGCGCGAGATGATCCTTGCGGACGACCTGGCAGGAAGGAAAAAAGCTCTTACCAAGCTTCTCGCCATGCAGCGAAAAGACTTCTACGGCATCCTCAAGGCCATGAAGGGTTTCGGCGTCACGATCCGGCTCCTCGACCCTCCCCTTCATGAGTTCGTACCGCATGAGGACAAAAACCAGAGGGAGATGGCCAAGCAGCTCAAAGTACCGGTCAGCATCATCAAGGCCAAGGTTGAAGCCCTGCACGAGTTTAATCCCATGCTCGGCCACCGCGGATGCCGCCTGGGCATTACCTATCCCGAGATCACCGAGATGCAGGCCCGTGCCATTTTCGAGGCCGCATGCCAGCTGAAGAAGGAAGGCGTCAATGTCAAGCCTGAGGTTATGGTCCCGCTCGTCGGCCACGTGAACGAGTTGAAGATGCAGAAGGACATCATCGTTGAAACTGCCGAGAAGGTCATGAAGGAGAAAAAAATCAAGGTCGAATACATGGTCGGAACCATGATCGAGGTCCCGCGCGCCGCCGTTACGGCAGACGAGATTGCGACACAGGCCCAGTTCTTCTCTTTTGGAACTAACGACCTCACCCAGATGACTTTCGGATTCAGCCGTGACGACGCCGGCAAGTTCCTGCCGGAGTATGTCGATAAAAAGATACTCCCCGTCGATCCGTTCCGCGTACTGGACCGCGACGGCGTGGGCAAGCTTATCAAGCTCGCGGTTGAAAAAGGAAGGTCCACACGGAAAGAACTTAAAGTCGGCATCTGCGGCGAGCATGGCGGCGAGCCGAGTTCCGTCGAATTCTGCCACATGGTCGGCCTTAACTACGTGAGCTGCTCGCCGTACCGGGTGCCCATCGCGCGTCTGGCTGCCGCCCAAGCGGTTTTCAAGGACAATTCGTCAATTAAAGTGTCTTCCACCGCATAGGCGGTGGAAGACGTTTTCCCATTATCACCATGCAGAGGTATGATTATGAAAAAGATCGTTAGTATGACGGTTGTGATGCTTCTCACCGCCACGCTTGCCAGCGCATCGTATCAGAAAGCCCTGGAACTGTTCGAAAAGCAGGAATACAAGGAATCCCTGAAAATGATCGCAGACGAGTTAGAAACCGCTAACGATGTGAAGCCGGATTCTCCGAACTTCAATCTCCGCTTTCTGGCCGCCCATAATCACTGGAAACTCGGCAACACTAAATCCGCTGCCGACCATTTTACCAGATGCATCGCTATCCGTAAAAAATCGGTGGACCCGTACATCGATCTTGCCATGCTCCAGATCGAGATGAAAAAATATGGTGAAGCGGAAAACACGGCACGGAAAGGTCTTGAAATCGAGAAATCGGCCGAACTCTTTTACATTATGGGCCTGTCCTCGTTAAAAAGAGGAAATTTCTGGAGGGCCAAGGAGATGTTTGAAAAAGCAAATTCCCTCAACCCGGAGCTCTATTATTCTTATAACGCCCTGGGTGTTGCCCTGATGAGACTCAAGAAATATGGCGAGGCGAACACCGCCTTTTCAGCGGCTCACGCCATCAGGCCGAAGTCGGCCGAGATTATGAACAACCTAGGCATGAGTTGCGAGTATCTCGGCAAAATAAAGGAAGCTAAGGAATACTACGAAAGTGCTTCCCGCCTGGATGAGAAAAACCAGGTTATTACCGCGAACCTCGAACGAATAAAGAGCAGGGCAAAAGCCAAAGATTAACCCAGTTTTTCCAGTGCTTCCTTGAACTTCGGTATCGATCTCCGGATCACATCCTCCGGTACGCAATAGGCCATCCTGAAATAGCCGGGCCCGCCAAACCCGCTGCCCGGCACCGCGAGGATATTGAACTTTTGCAAATGCCGCACAAAGGCGACATCGTCGTCAAGAGGTGATTTGCAGAAAATGTAGAATGCCCCCTCCGGCATCGGGAAGGTGTATCCCGCTTCCTTTAATCCTCCTGCCAGCAGGTCCCTCCGCTTCCGATACGGAGTTATGTCTACGGTCACATCAGTGAGCTGGGCAACTATTCTTTGCATGAGCGCCGGCGCATTCACATAGCCGAGAATCCTGTTGCACAGTATGATCCCGGCCATGAGTGAATCGGCTTCATGACATACCGGGTTAACGGCAATATATCCGATCCGTTCACCCGGGATTGACAGTGATTTGGAATAGGAATTGACCACGATGGAATTGGGGTAACCTTTCATGGTACCGGGAACGGTGATGTTATCATATACGATTTCCTTATACGGCTCGTCAGACACCAGGTATATGGTCTGCCCCTTCTTGTGGAACGATTCAAGCATGTCGGACAGTTCCCGTATCAGCATCTCCGGATATACTCTTCCCGTGGGATTGTTTGGCGAATTGATAAGAATTGCCCTGGTTTTCCCGGTTATCCCTTTTCTGATATTCTCAATATTGAGAGAAAAGTCAGGGTTGCTCTCCGCGAGTTTCGTTACACCGTTATGATTGGCGATATAGAAGTTATATTCGACGAAATACGGTTTTGATACCACCACCTCGTCGCCCGGGTTGAGTATTGTTTTCAAGACTGCGTTCAGTCCTCCGGCCGCGCCGCAGGTCATGACGATATTTTCAGGAGGGACCGTTATCCCCTGCTCTTTCGATACCTTGACTGCGATAGCCTTCCGAACGTCGGTGTAACCCGCATTCGGCATGTATCCGTGTACTCCCTTTTTCCCTTCATGGGATAAAGCGCGCAAAACTTCAAAAAATTTCGCCGGCGGGTCCAGGTCGGGATTCCCAAGGCTGAAATCAAACACATTTTCATCGCCGAACTGGGCTTTCAGCTTGATGCCCTCTTCAAACATCTTTCGTATCCACGAAGACTTTTCAATCGATTCCTTGATATAACCGGCTATTGACATATACTACCTCCATCAGGGACCCGGCCAGGGCTATTTATAGCAAAATATTCAACTGGTGCCGGACATGCGCATGTTAGTTCGGTTTATTCAAAGCGTAATCATGATGCTGCCTGAAGAAAAAGCAAGAAAAAAATAGAGGATCAAAAAGCATTCAGTTCATCCCAGAATTCCGGCCAGTGAATTATTCTCGGATCAGTCGGCTGGGATAATAATTCTTGACGCAGCTTGCAATCCGAAGTACAGTATCGTTCGCTGAAGGAGGTGACCATGAGCACTTATTCGCAATTCGACCATCCCTCAATCCTCCAATATTTGTTTTACCCGCGGCCTGAAGAAGGACCTTCCATAACGGGAAACAGCATCATCGAGCTGTCCATACCGGTGGAGCAGAACATCACAATCGGCGGAAAACTATTCATTGCTGACAGGAAAGCACCTTTAATACTTTTTTTTCATGGAAACGGCGAAATTGTCGCAGATTACGATGATCTTGGACCCCTGTTCTCGCGTCTGGGGATTAATTTCATGCCTGTCGATTACCGCGGATACGGCCGCTCGGGCGGCAGTCCGAGCGTTTCATCTATGATGAAAGATTGTCACACGATATATGATTTCTGCACCGGATGGATGAGCGAAAACGGATTCAACGGTAAAATTATTGTCATGGGCAGATCGCTGGGGAGTGCTTCAGCCCTGGAGCTTGTTTCTGGCCATGGCGGCAGTATTGATGCGCTCATCATAGACAGCGGCTTCGCCTATGCCTTGCCGCTTCTCCGTATCATCGGTGCCGACCCGGATCGCCTGGGCATAACTGAAGAGGACGGTTTCCGGAACACCGAAAAGATCAGGCAGTTCCGCGGTCCCACGCTCATCATTCATGCAGAATTTGACCACATCATACCCTATAGCGATGGTGTGGCCCTTTTCGAGTCGTCGCCGGCTGAGAAAAAAAAGATGCTGGCTATACCGGGCGCCAATCATAACACCATTTTCATGCACGGGCTTAATGAATACATTAACGCTGTGAGAGAGCTTGCACTGTCACTATAATTTGCATGAGTTCATCATCATCGGTATATTATCCGTATCATGAATATCGGGAGTATCAGGAAAATCAATGATTACCTGTTTGAAATACCGGCTAACTTCAAGCCCGGTATGCGCGTACCCGCACGCATCTATGCCTCGCGTATGTTAATCGATACTATGGATGATGCGGTCCTCAACCAGCTCACCAATGTATGTCTTCTGCCGGGTATTATAAAGCACGCACTCTGCATGCCCGACGGCCACTCCGGGTATGGCTTCCCCATCGGCGGCGTCGCAGCCATAGACCCGGAATCCGGTGTCATCTCTCCCGGCGGCATCGGATTCGATATTAACTGCGGCGTGCGCCTCATGACAACGAACCTCACCTTCGAAGAGATACGGCCCAGGCTGAAAACGCTTGTCCAGGCTCTTTTCAACCGCGTGCCTTCAGGCGTCGGCTCGGACGGCATGATACGGGTTACCCGTGACCGGCTTGATGAAGCAACGACTCAGGGAGCCCGGTGGGCGGTCGAGAACGGCTACGGGACCGGGACCGACCTCGATTTCATCGAGGAGGGCGGCTGCATGCGGGATGCCGATCCGAAAGCCATTTCAGAGAAGGCACGTGCCCGGGGGAGTGAGCAGATCGGCAGCCTTGGCTCCGGCAATCATTATCTCGAAATCCAGGTAGCTCATAAAGCTAACATCTTTGATCCAAAACTCGCCGAGCAGTTTGGAATTAACCGGGACGGGCAGATCGTGGTCATGATCCATTCCGGAAGCCGCGGATTCGGCCACCAGATAGCTACAGATTACCTGAAGCGCTTTCTCACCGTCATGGGCCCTAAATACGGCCTTTCAATGCCGGACCGTGAGCTGGCCTGCGCTCCCTTCTCTTCCCCCGACGGCCAGGATTACTACAAAGCCATGTGCTGCGCAGTGAATTACGCGTTTCTTAACCGGCAGATGATCATGCACTTGGTAAAAACAGTTTTCAGCGAGCTGTTCCACAAAAGCCCTGAAGACCTTGGCCTTCGCCTGGTCTATGACGTCTGCCATAACACGGCCAAACTTGAAAAGCAGGTAATCGATGGTAAAGAACGGACCATCCTGATTCACCGCAAGGGAGCCACCAGGGCCTTCGCGCCGGGGATGCAGGGCATACCGGACCGCTACCGAAGCGCCGGCCAGCCGGTGCTCATTGGCGGCAGCATGGAAAGCGGGTCATATCTTCTCGCGGGAATTGAATCCGGCGCGGAATCATTTTTCTCGACCTGCCATGGAAGCGGCAGGGTGATGTCCCGTCACCAGGCGAAAAGTTCCTTTAACGGGAGGGAACTTCAGAAACAGCTCGAGGATCGCGGCATTATTATTCTGACTTCATCGTACCCCGGGCTTGCCGAGGAGGCAGGCGGAGCGTATAAAAATATCGATGACGTGATCGAAGCTACCGAGCGGGGGGGCTTGAGCAGGGTGGTCGCAAAATTCGTTCCCATCGGCAACATCAAGGGATGACACGCATGGAATACGAGATTCTCGAAGGCATCAGCAGGGCAGACATCGCCTTCCGGGTCCGGGGACAAAGCGTTGAAGAGCTTTTTTCAAAAGGAGCTCGATCTCTCCTTGGAATAATGTTGCAGGATATAGACACAGTCAGGCCTTCGATTGACATTTTTTTCACCTGCGAATCCAGGGAGATCGATCTTCTCTATTTTGATTTTCTATCCGAGCTCATTTATTACAAGGATTCGGAAAAGCTCATTCTTCTGCCGGAGCGGATATCAGTAACATCTTCCTCTGAAGGCTATAGGATAGCCTGCGAGATGCGCGGGGACAGAATCGACAGGAACCGCCATGTCTTCACCATCGACATCAAGGCGGTCACTCTGCATAACCTGATCGTGAAACAGCAGGATGAGGGCTGGTCTGCCACCGTGGTTATAGACGTTTGACCCTGCCCTGGTTCAGTCCAATTGATTGTGGTAGAGTCTTCGGACTTCATGGAAAAAATAGAGGTATTCCGGCTTCTGGTAATCGGGATAGGTCCATTCCCAGGACTGGTACCGCTTGGCAACATAACGGTATTCATTTTCAAGATATACGCCCCTGCGGAGATATGCACGGTGGAAGAATTCCTTGCAGGATGCCAGGTATACGTTTGACAGGGTGAGGTACCCGGGATCGATATTTATCTTTCGCACGCCATTATCGGAAAATCGCTTTTCCAGCTTATTGGTATAGAGCTTGATCTCGACGATATCCTCCCGCCGTATCAGTTTCTTAAAAGATAGGAATACTTTATACTGTCCCGCACCCATATCGCTGTAATATTTAGTGTGTATGAAAGGTATGCTCTTGGTCCGGAAATCGATTTCCCCGAATTTTTTCATAAGCGGCTTTTCTGCCGCAGCCAGAACTTCTTCCGAGCTGAACAAAATGCCAATGAATAATTTCGCACGGGGAGGGATAACCGGCTCAGACATGGCGTGCTCGCTTGGTCGTTATGAATTGTTTCATATCATCGGGAAGCGGTGCTTTAAGATGCATCTCTTTCATGGTCACCGGGTGGTTGAAACGAATCGACCTGGAATGGAGCGCAGAGCGGGCAAAGCCGATCCGATTCACCAACGCTTCCGTCGGACCCCTTTTAATGAATTCGGCATAAAACTTCTCATCTGTGCCATAGAGCTTATCTCCGACGATCGGAAAACCGGCGTGTTTCAAGTGTACCCTTATCTGATGCTGCCTTCCCGTCACGGGAATCGCTTTCAGGAGACTGAATCCGCAGAACGATAGAATTCGTTCAAAGCCGGTACAGGCCGTCTCCCGGGCTCCAGCGAATGCTATCCGCTTGTGTTCCAGAGGCGAACCGGCATCGAAATCAATGGGAGTATCCACATTAAATGTATCATGCGCCGGAACGCCGTGTACCAGAGCGAGATAGACCTTCCGCACCGTCCAGAACGCTGCATGCATCCTTGCAGCAACGCCCGGGTCTTTCGCCAGGACAAGTACGCCGGAGGTCTCCCGGTCCAGCCGGTGCAGCAGGTGCAGTTTCATTCCAAACCTTTCCTGTAAAAACGTAAGCAGGGTATTGCGATAAAAAACACCGGCCGGATGCACAGGCAGATTCCCCGGCTTGTTGATACCAAGCAGATATTCATCCTCGTAGACTATCGAATAATCGCTATTCACCTCTGGCTCAGATGCGTCCCGTCCCGAATAGGCGATGACATCGCCAGGCCTTGTCTTCCTGTCAAATTTATGAAGCACCGCTCCGTTATAGGTTATTTTTCCCCGTACAATCTCCTTCTGCCATTCAGACCTGCTGAGATAACCGAATGCCCGCGCAAGAAATTGGTCAACGCGCAGGTTACGGTGCCGATCCGATATTTTACATTCTGTAAGAAATTCCATTACGCCTCTTGGAAGAGAGGATTTATACGATCGCGGTATCCTGAACGCTTTGAATTCAATTCACACCCGGGAAGGAATTCACCATCATGATCTTAATATCCGGGAATGAATTAACATATTGTATTGTGAAATCCGGGAAAGAATCCACAAATTGCCATTTCCCGCATTTGTCCGGGAACGAGTTGACGGCCTGCACTTTCAGGTCCGGGAAGCTTGAAACCACCTGCACCTTAATGTCGGGAAAGCTCGTTACCACCTGCACTTTGCCGTACAGTCTCTTACCCTTGAAAATGCAATCACTCCCGACAACGCTGCTTCCGGAGGCCTGATATGATGCAAATCCCAGTACAAAAACAAACGCGATAAGCGTAACAATAAGCTTTTTCATCCAGGCCTCCTGCTACTTGTTTTTTCCACTCCTGCTCTTCCTCGACGAAGCGCTGCGACCGGCAGACTTTTTTACTGCCGCTTTTTTCGCGTTGGATTGTCCGCCTGCCGGTTTCGGGATAATGAAGGCTGCGCGTGTCTCCTCGAGCTCCTTACGCAACCGCGCCGCGTTCCAGCGTAGCTCCTTTGCAACGGTCATGGCTACCTTTTTAATAACGCCTTCGCCGGGGTTTCCCAGCGTTCCGATGCCAGTCCTTCTGAACAGAACATCATTCAGGGTCCGGGCCATCTCATTGCGCACCGCGTATACCGCCTGAGCAAGAATCTCGCCGTCGTCATTCAACACCTTCGCCAGTGAACGATTTTTTCTCGCAAGGTCAAGCACGGCGGAATATTCCAGACCGTAGTTTCTTCCCAGGTACTCCACGGTCTTTTTTTCGAAATCCCCATTCTCCTTCACGATTTTCTCGATAAAAGCCTCCATGTCGGGAATCTCGCTCCCCTTCAGGTACATTTTATCGGTACTTACCTTTTTCAGTTTCCTTCCGAGTTTTTTCTCTACAACGGTCAACACATGCTCTGCGAGGTTCCTGCTGGTGGTGTATTTTCCGCCTTCAACGGTTATGAGGCCGTCAAGACCGTCTTCCTTGTTGTCATAAATTTCATACTTGCGAGATGACTCGTATACATCCTCGGTCTGGTCTTCGACCAGCGGACGCAGTCCTCCCCAGGTATGAAGTATATCCTTGAACGATAGCGGCTGGAACCCGTACGAGTCATTCACCTCGTCGAGAAGTTCCTGGATGCTCTGAGCCGTAACACGGTACTCGTCCGGCTTTCCAATGTATTCCTTGTCCGTGGTCCCGATGATCGAGCGGCCCCGCCAGGGTATGATGAATATGTGCCTTCCCTTGGCGGTCATGGTCCCGAGTACATGGTCATTGACAAGCTTTCTGGTGATTATATGGATCCCTTCCGACCGGCGCAGTTGTTCGCCGTCAGTCTTTTTCCGCGCAAGACCGAGTATGATATCTGCCCATGGCCCGCCGCAATTTATTGTCAG
>JAKJGD010000406.1 GCA_022704585.1 Spirochaetota bacterium
CCGGTTTGAATAAAAAACGAAATCGATAATGCCGCCGTTGGCCGGGTCGTCGTCCGAATCCACGGCGATCACGCCGTCGCTGTTCCAGAGGCTGCCGGAGTAGTTGCCGCAATAAACGTCGACATGGCCGTTACGGTTCGTGTCACCGGTGCGGTCGGTCTCGTCCGGAATGCCGGGGCTGGTGAGGTGGACGACGATGAACCGGTCGTCGTAGGGGGTCTCCGGCCTGTTAACGCCATAGATGGTAACAGGCTCGGTGCCCAGCGGCTCGTTCGTACCGTAATACATGGTCACGAAGAGACCCGAAATATCCATTTTTTCGTTTTCCGCACCGACCAGGGACAGCTCGACCCAATCGTCGGACGTACCGGTGACGAATTCATTGATGAGCAGACCGGCGGGGAGGTTCGAAGCCGGGAAGAGTATACATAGCGCGATGAGTGCGATAGTTCTGAACATGTCATTTCCTCTGCCCCTTATACGAACGGGACGCGCGGAAATAAAAAAATTTTTGAATGGCTGCCGGGATCAGGGGAAATGAGGGTTCGGGTAATTCTCATCCCCGCTCCCCTGCTGGCTCGGGATGAACTAAAGCGGGAATCCAGAAAGCATGGGTTTGATCAGGTGAAAACTGGAAACCGTACAGGTATGAAATGGATCCCCGCTTCCCCGGGGATGACATGAATCGGGGTATTTACTATTGAATCTGCATAGCGATACATGGATGAATCGTCGTTTTTCGAGGCGTAAGTCGAGAAAAACGTGAGGCTTTAGGGTAAACTCCGGAAACAGATTGAAAATCTGTTTTCCAAAATAATCGTTTACATTTCATTTACATAGAAAACCGTTCCTGAAAAACTGCACGGATGGAGTTTTTCGGGAAACTGTCAGAAAAACCTGACCCTGTATTTTTTCCTGAGTGCAGGCCGGACTGCGTCGGTGTCGGGATACCCGACGGCGAGGACGGCATACACCGTGTTCGCTGACGGCAGGCCGAGGAAGCGTTTTATCGAGGCGGCGCGGTTTATCGATTCAACCGCGTATCCGATATAGCAGGTGCCCAGTCCCAGGGCGTGTGCCAGGAGCGTCATGTTGTAGGAAGCGTACTGGGCGTCCTCGAGGGGCGTGCTCCCCTCGCCGGTCCCGTGCACGATGACAAGGGCGTGGGCGGCGTGAAAGAGGAGGTCGTTGCCTGCAGCCGCTTCGCGCAGGCCCATTTCCACGCTTTCCATGTGGTCCCGGCGGTAGCGGACCAGGGCGCCGCCCATGAAGGGGACGGACAGCCATCGTATAAAAGGATTTCTGGCGAGGCGGTTGAGTTTCTCGAAAAAGCGGCCTATCTCGAGTGCGAGGGCCCAGACCCTGTCACGCCCGTTGACAACGAGGAATTCCCAGTTCTGGCAGTTGCTGCCCGACGGTGCGCTCACTGCGAACTCCACCAGATCAGAGAGGACCGCGTCGTCGACCGGTGCGTCCCTGTATTTTCTGACACTTCTCCGCGAACGGACAAGGTTAACGAGCTCGGCCGGGTTGAAGCGGCCGGGCGCATACATTTTCTCGGTGCAGGGGAACGATCTGAACGCGAGGTCCACGAGCGCGTCTGGGTCGAACCGGATCGCATTGTAATGGCACACGGTGTAGCAGTGGGAGCAGAGCATGCATTCATCCACGGTCGGCGTTATCCTCCCATCATGCTCGACCAGGACCTGTTTCGGACAGATCTCAACGCACCTGCCGCACAGGGTGCAGTGCTCGTGATCGATGATGGGTATTGTAATCATTGCATGTACCGTGCCTGGAGTCCTGATAAAATGGCTATTTCACGGGCAAATGTCAAGGTTTTTTCCTGGCCTGAAATACAGTGCTAAAATTTCATCATGTGAGAAATATTTCTCGACATGAAAAAACAGCGCGTTCCAATTGGTAGCGGATATTGTTTTCTATCTTTTCGGGGGCGTTTATGGCGACGGAATTGCTGCTCCGGGGGGAGCAGCTTCTTGAATGCGCGTGCGCGTGTCGTGAAAAAATTAAATCTGCTCCATCGAAGCTCGAAGCGCTGCAATCGATCTCAGATCTTGTTTCAAAGCGGCTGGAGGAGTATCAATTCTCCGCGGCCGATCATCCGGACGAAATATCGGTGAACTTCATCCGGCTCCTTGACCAGATTGTTTTCGAAATGACCGAGAACCTTCCCGCGGACGCCGCTGTGCGAGAATACGTCATCGATGACCTGTATGCGCGGCTCACTATCTTCCTGGACGTATACGCGGGGAGGGACGCGTACGCATACAACCTCAACAAGCGTCTCCTCACCCACGAGGATACCATTGTAATCAGGCAGTGCCGCCTCAAGGAATACGTGCCCCTCCTTATCAGCGAGTTCGTCGAGCAGCCTCTGCTCCAGAAATCGATCATCCGCTGCCTCATCTCCTTTGAAAGCGACGATCTTCTCGATTTTTATTATACGATCGCCTGTGAGCCCGGGCCGCAGGACATTAAGAGTATGGCTCTGGTCGGACTCAAAAAGTTCGGACCGGCGTTCAGGCGCTGGGAGTTCGCCGGCCCCGGTGACGATGCATACGGCAGGCTCGTGGCATACGTGAAAGCGTTCGATGGCGTTACACTGGAAAAAAACAGTATCCCCGACAACCTCAATTCGCTCATGTTCGTGATGCAGTACATCGATTCCGGCCTAAATACGATCATCAACGAGCGCTCCATCGGCTGGATCATGAGCGTCCTGGGAACGGTTCCGAACATCGGTTATTACAATTCGTTTCTCAATGACCTGTACGAAATGCTCAGCGCGATCATTATATTCGCGGGCCGGGAAGGCCTGCTCATGGCCCTGCGCGATGACGATATGGCCAAGGCCCTGATAATAGCTGTCGATTTTCTGCCCCGTGAATACTTCGACCGCATCATCCCCCTTCTGTCCCTCATGGGAGACGAGCTTATCAATAGAATTGACGCGATGATGGCTATCGGCAAGATCAAGCCGGACGAGAGGGAATCGAACATCCTCGGCTTTATTCTCTGGAAAAGGGGCGGCAAACTGTAATCCGGCCTCTTGAATCCGCCTCCGTGACGTCCCCGCTTAGAATTGCCTGCCGCTGTCGACCAGGATCGTGACCGGCCCGTCGTT
>JAKJGD010000407.1 GCA_022704585.1 Spirochaetota bacterium
GCCGCAGCACCGCTCACTCCCTCTCCAGGATCTCTTCCGTAAGCTTCATGTAGTCGTCGGCGCCTGTGCAATGCGGCTTGTACTCGAAGATGGTCTTGCCCCAGCTGGGCGCTTCCTGGAGCGCCACGTTTTCCCTGATGAGCGTCTCGAACAGCTTGCCGGGAAGGCGGTTCTCGGTTTCGTCGATCACTTCCCTGTTGATGGCCCGCTTCGCGTTGTACATGGTGCCGATGATGCCGGTAACGTCGATGTCCTTGTTGAGGCGCCGCTTGACAACCTGCACGGCCTCGAAAAGGTTATACATGCCATGGAAGGGAAGGAATTGTACCTGGAGCGGCACCAGAATCTCCTTCGAGAAGGCGAGCGCGTTCAGGGTGAGGATGCCCAGCGACGGGGGGCAGTCAATCAGGATGAAATCATACCCGTTCACTTCCTCCAGCGCGTCCCTGAGGAGGAACTCCTTGGCGGGTATGGGAAGAAACTCGATGTCCTTGAGGTCCTGGTTCGCCGGGAGTATGTGGAGGTCGTTCCGGTTGATCAGTATCTCGTCGAAGGGCAGCTCGCCCTTGAGCACGTGATAGATCGATTTTTTGATCTGCTTGGGATTGTAGCCCAGGTGGTAGGTCGCCTGCGCCTGGTGGTCAAGGTCGATGACGAGGACCCTGTTTCCCTTGAGCTGGAGCGCGGCCGCAATATTCACCGTGCTGGTCGTCTTGCCGACGCCGCCTTTATTGTTTGAAACGGAAATTATTCGCATGGTTACCTCGGGTTCGGGATTAACCTATCGCACGGGCGCGTCTTTTGTCAATGAATAAAAAACAGGGCGTGCCGTCCGGCGCAGGGGGACTCGCCCATGTCATTCCCGCCCCTCGACAGGTTTATCCTGAGCTTGTCGAAGGGCTCGGGATAAACTCCAGCGGGAATCCATTGGTCATTAGGATGAACTTTTTGTGAGAGTATCAGGGTTTGTGCGCTGAACAGCGCAGGAGAGCGACCCGGAGCGGATCGGGCACATTAAAAGGGAAGGGGTGGCAGCCGCTTTGATAGGGTCGGGTTTAAACCCGACCCTGTCATAAATTGAGTTATATCCCCCAATAAATTCACAATCTCTGAATCAGCATAATTCTTTATGTTGGCGACGGATTTAAATCCATCGCCGCTTATAACCCCACCCCCCGCGCCGCCTCGCGGGCGGGGGCTACCGGCAGATTCGGTCGCTCTCGGCCATCCATGGCCTCCGCGACACTCGGCCCTCCTGGCCAGCGCCAATCGGCTACGCCGAATCCGGCTCACTGCTCGGCAAGGTTTTGACGTTTTAATGGCGATCTGTTCACAATTGGATCATTCCCGGAAATTACCTTTTGTATCGTGAGGCTTTGTAATAACATGCGATTAGCGTTCGCTCGAGGGCGCACTTCCATGTGCGCGCTCTCGCGACGCCCGGCTTACATGCCGGGTGTCTGGTCATCAATACGATAGCTTTAT
The DNA here is from genome assembly GCA_022704585.1 of Spirochaetota bacterium. The sequence goes on from JAKJGD010000407.1 coordinate 1,486, forward strand.
ATCCTAACCGCTGTTGTTCTATACACTGGGCAGCGAATTTTTGCCCATTTCTCGCAGGATTTCTCATTTTTTCGGCGCGCGCGACCTTTCGACAAGCTCAGGGCAAGAATTTTAAGCCCCCCGTCCAGTATTTTTTGTGTTGATATTTGTTATTCGATCTCCCATGTTTGCTACAGATAAAGCTCATTGTGTCCCATGAGCCTTTACCGAGGAGGGTGTAAAATCCTATATAATCCATTACGTTCGGCTATGTTCCCGCAAGCCACACCGACGACTTCAACCGCCGTCTCAACGACCATGTATCTGCGCTTTGCCGATCCCTTCCCCTGAGAGTAAGGACAGATCCCCTGATTTATATATACATCGAGGTTTTTCAAAATAAAATTCAACTTGACTCATCCTGCTTTTCAGTAATATTCAGAGACAGATTAATCCCCGTGGAATGAATCATGAATGATCCGGGACCAATCTTCCAAATAAGTTCAGCAATCAAGTTCGGGGATGTTCCAATAGGCGACACCGGCGACTTCTACCGCCGTCTCAACGACCGGATATCTGCGCTCTGCCGCTCTCTTCCCCGGAGCGCTCAGACGGCGGCCCTGACGTTCCTCATGGAGTATGTTCATATTAATGTAGGTGAAAAGCTTGATTTCTTCAAATACTACTACCGTCCCGCATGGTCGGTCCTCTACTGGCTGACCGCGCAGCGCCATGATCGCCGGATCGTCTCCGATGAAGAGATAGACGCGATGCTGGACGGCCAGGCCATTGCCATGCTGCTCCATTCTCTCGATGATCACCTGGTGGACGGAGAAGTGCCGATGTCCCACGTGACGCTTCTATTGCGCGGGCAGGCATGGCATCGCATGAATGAGGGTTTCAACCGGTTTTGCTCCGGGATCACCGGCGGGATCGAAATTGCCCGGGAACTAATCGGCGATTACTATTCCGGCATCACGGATAAGGAAGCCCCGGCGTCTCTTGATGCGTACTGCGGACTATTCCGCAAACAGATGGCGACCTGGGTAATAATGCCGGTTCTTGCAGCAATGAAGACCGGAGGCAATGCGAAATATGTATCGGGCCTGAGAGGAGCGTATGAGTCATTCGGCATCGCCTGGCGTCTACTTGATGACATCCAGGACCTTGAAGCCGATATGGAGAAGGGCGAACGGAGTGCGGTGTATGCCTGCCTCAATGACGACGGCCGTAGATTATGGGATTTGCTTGCTGAAAAAAACGGTGACGCTGCGGCCGTAACTTCTGAAAAAATATGCGCAATTATCCAACAAGAATGTATAGTGGAGAGAATAGCAGATCGGATCGTTGTGGAACTCGAGCGCGCAGCGGAGCTTTCAACCGGCGTAGGGTTGGTGGGTCTTGCGGAGGAGTTTCGTGTCCTTGCCCGACCGGTCATAGAGTTGCTGGAAAAATGAAAAAGGGCCGTCCCGAATTACAAGCCTGCTGTCCGGTGCTTTTTTTGTTGAAAGATGTGGTATGATCTCCCATACTTGCAGCCGATACAGCGCATTGTGTCCCTTAAGCCTTTACCGAAGAGGGTGCTGAATCCTTGATATTTGAACTAGTCAGAGGAGAGATGCAACAGCCTGTCAAAAAAACAAAACGAATATACAGGAAATATTTATACTTTGCTGTAAT
>JAKJGD010000408.1 GCA_022704585.1 Spirochaetota bacterium
CTCCCGCCCACCGAGCGGGCGGCCCGGATGGCGTCGCTCGCGGGCGGCAAGGGCAAACTGCTCGACCGCGCTCAGGAGGCGCTTGAAAAAGGCGACCACCAGTGGGCGCTTGAGCTGGCAGGTCATCTGCTTGCGCTGAAACCGGGCATGAAAGACGCCCTGGGGATACGGTCGGCCTGCTTCCGGGAGCTGGCCGCCCGCTCGGGCAACGCGAACGAGAGGAACTACTACCTGTCGCAGGCGCTCGAAGCCGACGGGAAGCTCACGCTCGGCAGGCCGCGCGTCACCCCGGACCTGGCGCGCCGCATCCCGCTGGCCGCGATCTTCGCGGGCATGGGCGTGAGGCTCAACCCGGAAAAGTCCGCGGACGTGCGTCAGACCGTGGGCTTCCGCTTTCCCGACACGGGCGAGGCCTACACGGTGCAGGTGCGCCGCGGCGTCGCCTTCATTGAGCCCGTGTTCCCCGCGAAGGCCGACATCACGGTGTCGCTCAGCTCGAGCCTGTGGAAAGAGATAGCGGCGCAGACGGCCAACCCGGCAGTGGCGCTGGCAAAAGGAGATGTGAAGATAGAAGGTGGCCTCGTCAACCTGGTTAAGTTCCTGTCGCTCTTCAGGGATTGACGGCCGCAGTGCCCCCGCAGCGGCTGACCGCCCCCTCCTCACGGCCGGCCGCGACCTCGAACACGGCCTTCACGTTCGCGAAGAACTCCCTGGCCGCGTAGCTGCGATAATACCGGTACTTCCTCATGTCGGCCGATACGCCGCGCGCGTCAAGCCCCGTTTTCCGCGCAATGTAGAGGGCGCGCGGGAGATGGAAGCGCTGAGTGACGATCACGCACCGGGTCACGGCGAAGAGCCGGCGCGCCCTGACCATGGAGTGATACGTATCATACCCGCCGTAATCGAGCAGGAGCGCACCGCGCGGCACGCCCCCCTTCAGCATGAAGTCCCTCATCGCCAGCACCTCGCCGCCGGCGCAGGGGCCGTGGTCCCCGCTCAGGAGTATGCGCTTCACCGTGCCGGCGCGGAACAGGCCCAGGGCGCGGGCACAGCGGTCGCGAAGAACTATCGAGAGCCGGCCGTCCCCGTACACGCGCGCGCCCGGGACCAGGCAGACCGGCGACGGCGGCACGCCGCCGATCGCATGCATTATATAGGGAGCGGAATAAAAGTGGATATGGATGGCAAGGCCGGCGCAGAGTCCGAGGGCCGCCGCGAACATCAAGCCGGCGGCAAGGATAAGCTTTTTCATCATACTTCTGTTATACAATGTATTCCCGGAACATCATGTTCGAGAGCGTTGTCATTTCCGATAGCACTGCCATTCCCGACAGCACTGTCATTCCCGACAGCACTGTCATTCCCGGCAGCATTGCCATTTCGGATATTATCAGGACAATGGCAGTTTCATTATATCAGTACGTAAATCCCAGAATTCCCAGCCCGATGATGTTCATCACGAGCGGAACCGCGTAGATCGTCCCGACAACCATGAGCTTGCCCTTCATCGTTGTGCGGCTCAGCATGAAGATGACGGCCACGAAAAATTCGAAATACCCGAATATGAATATGAGCCATATCCCCGCAAACGACCGGTACCACCAGGGGTATTCCCACACGAGGTGGCCGCCGTAATTGAGCACGGCTTCTATGAACACGCAGACGGCGGCGAAGAGGATGGCAAAAAACCATCGATTCGGTACGCCGAGTATTTTTGTTTTTTTATCCGGCAGAAGCGAGTGATAATAGATGATGCCGAGAATGGTAAACATGAACATGATCTCTATGTTCCATCCCACCGTGGTCCTGAGCGCCGTGTCCCCCGGCGTTGTCCAGAAGGCGGAGTGTCCGCTCAGGTGGAACACCCACCCGTTCCATGTTTCATTGAAAAAATCCATTCCGAACACGGTCAGGCCGGCGAGAACCGCGTCCCATACCCCGGATTCACGCGCCTTCTTGATCTCCATCGTGTAAATATACGCGACAATGGCCAGAATCGGAATGACGTACCATTTGAGTGTCGTCAGGTCCCTCAGGCCCTGGAGAGCCTGTATCGATGCGTCTGTCATAGCAACCTCCTAGCACGGCAGGATTGGCAGGCGGCGCGTCCGGTAATGGAACGCGCTCCGCTCAGCCTGGCCGTGATTCTACTTCCCGGGCAGCTGAATGTCAATCACGTTAAAACCGGAATCGCATCTTTTCCTTTATCAGGCCGCCGTATGCCGGAAAAATCCGGGTATATTTGCCATACGGTAAAAAGTAGTTGCGCCTCCCGGCATCCCCTTTTATCTTGAAAGTGCATTCCGGCAGAGCCATCAAGTGAAGACATGACATTAACCCGGAACGGGATGCCCGGCCGGCCACTGATAACGGCAACGCCGCACATGCGGACGCATGATGGAGGTCAGGATGGACGCCGACTTCGATAAAAAAACCGCGCAGTTTCTGAAATCATTTTACCTGCGCTTCAACCTCTTCACCGAGGGGTTCAGCTTTTTCATCGTCGTGCCCATCATACTCTTTTACGTATGGGCCAACATACAGCTGACACGGGACCAGCTTCTCCTGTTCTTCAAGATAGTGCCCCCGGCGTTCCTGTTCGGCATAGCGTTCGTACTGGTGAACAACCTGATCGCCGTGCTGCCGATCCTCAGGTATTTTAAAAAGCTGGCGCGCGGGGAAACGGTCCCCGACGATCTCTATGCCAGGGCGAAAAAGCGGCTTCTCAATCTCCCGATCATACATTCGATCGGCGCCTTTTTCCGCTGGCTGATCCTCCTCGCAAACGCGATCGTGCCGTTCATGATCCTCTCCGATGCGACCATGCCACAGTTCGTAAACATGTGGATGGGCGCCGGTCTCTGCGCGGGCCTGGGGACTGCGTCCTATTTCGCGATCACCGAAATCATGGTGCAGAACATCCTCAACAGGGGCATTTTCCCCAGGAAGCTCGAGTTCGAGCGCCCGCCGCGGGTGTCGCTGCGAAGCCGGCTCACGGCCCTTTCGGTCACCTCGGTGGTGTTGACCCTGGCCGTCATCGTCACCTTCTTCTATATAACCGTCGAGATGAACAGGATAGCCACACCGCTCATGTACGCGCGGATCGGGGTCATGGCGATCAT
>JAKJGD010000409.1 GCA_022704585.1 Spirochaetota bacterium
GCCCCACCGCTTCGGCGCGGGGCAGGCCGGAGAGGGCCTCCATGGCGCGGTTCCACTCGATGATGACGCCGTCCTCGTCCGTGAGCACGATGCTGTCCCGCGACTGCTCGATGATGCTGCGGAACCGGTTCTCGCTCTCGCGGAGCTTCCGCTCCAGCCCGCTGCGGCGGATTGCCGTCTCGATCGAGGCGTGCAGGTCGTCCGTGCTGAAGGGCTTGATCAGATAGCCGTGCGGGTCCGTTTCGAGCGCGCGGCGGAATATCTGCGGCGAGGTCTGTCCCGTTATGTAGATGACCGGCACGTCCATGAGCCGCTTGATGCGCCGCGCGGTCTCGATCCCGTCAGGGGCGCCTTCGAGCATGATGTCGAGAATGATCAGGTCCGGCCTGAGCTCTGACGCGCGCGCGATACCCTCCGTGCCGGAAGAGACGGGATCAGCCACGCGGTAGCCGAGCCTCCGGAGCGTTTCACGCAGGTCGAACGAGGTGAGACGGTCGTTTTCTATGATGAGTATGTGGGTGTCGCTCATGGCCGGAAGCGCTGGGCGATCGGTATGCGGCGTCCGACGCCGAACGCCTTGGCGGTCACCTTGATCCCCGGCGCCGCCTGACGCCGCTTGTATTCGTTGAGATTGACGGTGCGCAGTATATTCCGCACCAGGTCGATGTGGAAGCCGGAGGCGGCAATCTCGTCCGCCGATTTCCGGTCCTCGATGTAGAGCTCGAGTATCCGGTCCAGGACCTCGTAGGGGGGAAGCGTGTCCTGGTCCTTCTGGTTCTCCCTGAGCTCGGCGGAGGGCGGCTTGGTTATGGATGCGTCCGGGATCACCTCGCCGCCGGCGTTGATGTGGCGCGAGAGCTCGTACACCAGCGTCTTGGGCAGGTCCGAGAGCGCCGCGAGGCCGCCGGACATGTCGCCGTACAGGGTGCAGTAGCCCATGGCCAGCTCCGATTTGTTGCCGGTTGAAAGGACGAGACTCCCCTCCTTGTTGCTGATGGCCATCAGGATGTTGCCGCGGATCCGGGCCTGGATGTTCTCCTCGGTCACGTCCTCCGGCTTGCCTTTGAACACCTCTTTCAGGTCGGCGCGGTACCGGTCGAAGAGCCCCCTGATGGGAACGGTCTCGAACCGCATGCCCAGGTTTTCCGCGAGCGCGCGGGAGTCGTCAACGCTGCCGGACGACGAATAGATCGAGGGCATGGTCACGCCGGTGACGTTTTCCGCGCCCAGGGCCTGGACCGCGAGAACCGCGGTGAGGGCGGAGTCGATGCCGCCGGAGAGCCCGATGACCACTTTTGAAAAGCCGCACTTGCGCACGTAGTCCCGTATGCCCAGCACCAGCGCCTGCCTGATCTCCTCGATGTCGTTGTCGGCGACGGCGATTTCCGCGGCCGCGTCCGGGTCGACGAGCACCAGGTCTTCCTCGAAGGCCCGGGCCCGTGCAATGGCCCTCCCCGCGCTGTTGAAGGCGATGCTGTTGCCGTCGAAGACCAGGCTGTCGTTGCCGCCGACCTGGTTGACGTATATCACCGGCACTGCGTGGTGCCGCGCGATGTCGGCTATCATGGTCCTCCTGAACGCGTTCTTGCCGCGGGTAAAGGGGGAGGCCGAGATGTTGACGATGAGGTCCGCCTTCAGCTCCGCCAGCTTCTGTATCGGGTCGATCTCGTAGCGCCTGCGGTAGTCGTATTTTTCCAGGGAGCCGGCCGCGTGGCCCGACTCGTAGAAGTCGATGTCGTTCCAGATGTCCTCGCAGATGGTTACGCCGATGCGCCGTCCCATGAATTCCGCCGTGTGCACGCCCGTGCCCCGCGAGAAATAGCGGAGCTCGTCAAAGACGTCGTATGTGGGGAGCAGCGTCTTGAAATGGCGCGACACTATTTTCCCGTTCTGCATGAAGGCGGCCGCATTGTAGAGCATCGGGTAGTTGTCCGCGTCCATGTCGACGTAGCCGCAGATCACTGCCGTGTCTCCAACGCGGCGGGCGATCTCCTCGATGGAGGAGCGGTTGTCGTCGATGAGCTTCCTGTTCTCGAGCAGGTCCATGGGCGGGTACCCCATGGTGGCCATTTCCGGGAAAACGACCAGGTCGGCTTGCAGCGCTTCGGCGCGGCCGATGCAGGCGGTGATTATATCGCGGTTCCCGGCGATGTCCGCTATGGTCGGGTTTATCTGGGCCATTGCGATCTTCATATCAGGTCTCTCCCTCGAATGCGGGTACAGGATAGTACCCGTCCGATTTTTATCAATTCATATTTTTGCCTGAAAAGCCTTTCGTTTTCCCGAAAGATCTGTCATCGCGAGCGAAGCGATCTGCAATTTGATGCTGAAAACTCCATTATTTATGGAACATTCCCCGAGAAAAAACCTTGGGCATCATGGTGCAGATTGCTTCGTCGCTACGCTCCTCGCAATGACGTTTTTGGACAGCCCCTTTTTTTATTGACTGCGCCGGATTAATCGCGCATGATAATCAAAATTCAAGGCAGGACGAGGGGGCTGGCGATGGACGCCTATTACATACCGACAGTATTATTCACGCTCTTCTTCGTGGTGGATCCGCTGGGACTTATCCCGGTCTTTCTCGTGTACCTGTCGGGCTATCAGGGCCGGAAACGGACGATCATCATAGTGCGGGCGATCATCATATCCATCGCCATCTCGGTATTCTTCATTCTCCTGGGGAGATACCTGCTGGAATTCCTGGGCATCACGTCCGGCTCGTTCCTGGTGGCGGGAGGGATACTGCTTTTCATCATCGCGATGGAGATGCTCCTGGGCAGGGTGTCGCGGGTCAGCATGCGGGACGTTGCAGACTGCGACCAGCCGGAGGATGACCGCGACGTATCGGTCTACCCGCTGGCCATACCCATGCTCTGCGGCCCCGGTAACATAGCAGCCCTGGTCATGTTCAGCACCCAGGCAGACGGCGACCCCGTCAGGCTCGCGGTGCTGGCCGGCCTTTCGGTCGCCGTCTTCCTTGCCGCGATGGCGGTCATGTTTTTCTCCGCGCGCATCGGCGCGGTGCTCGGCGGGACCGGTATCTCCATCGTGCAGAAGCTCATGGGGCTCATCCTCTCGGCCATGGCCGTGCAGTTCATCATAAACGGCCTGCGCG
>JAKJGD010000410.1 GCA_022704585.1 Spirochaetota bacterium
ACTCTCACCGCGACGGGACTGAAACCTACCATGAACAGACAAGCAGCTCATCGGGCACGAAGGCGCTCGATTTCAAGACGCTCCTTAAAACGACAAGTATCATTTCCGGTGAAATTGTCCTCGAGAAGCTGCTGAAAAAGCTGGTTATAGTAATCGGCGAGTGTGCGGCCGCAACGAAGGGAGCCCTGATCCTTGAAAAGGACGGCCGGTTCGTCATCGAAGCGAGCGGCGACATGGTTTCAAACCATATTAGCGTGCTCCAGGGCACCCCGATTGACGTCAGCAACGAGGTGTCGCCCGCAGTCGTCAACTATGTCGCGCGCACCCGGGAAAGCCTGGTCCTGAACGATGCCTCGAACACCGGCCTGTTCGTGAACGATCCTTATATCAAGCGGAGCCGCTGCAAGAGCGTCCTGTGCATACCCGTAATATATCAGGCGAAGCTGACAGCAATATTATACGCTGAGAACAACCTGGCGGAGCACGCATTCACCGAAGAACGGATCGAGCTCCTGAAAACGCTGGCTTCGTATGTAGCCGTTTCCGTGGATAATGCGCGGTTGTATGCAAACCTCGAAGACAAGGTCAAAGAGAGGACTATGGAGCTTGAAGATGCCTACGCTAAGATCACCGGCGCATACCGGATGATACAGGAGGATATAGGCCTGGCGCGAAGGATCCAGGAGAGCATACTGAGCAGCCAGACTGAATATGAGTCACGCTTCAACGTGAACGTTCACTTCTACCCGATGAGCGAGGTCGGCGGCGATATCTATGATATAGTGGAAATCAAGCCGGGTATTCTGAGAGTCTTCAACGCCGATGCGACCGGGCATGGGATCCAGGCCGCCCTCGTGACCATGCTGATAAAAAGCGAATATGAGAAGATCAAGCTCCAGCACGTGGCGCCTTCGGATCTCATCGGCATACTGAATAACCAGTTTATCAACCAGTACCGAAACCTGCTGGTGCTCTTCTCGTGCATGATAGTGGATATTGATATGAACGCCGGGCAGGTACGGTATGCGTCAGCAGGCCATCCTGACCAGTATGTCATCAGCGGGAGCAATGTCTCGGTGCTTCAACGGACCGGTAAGATCGTAGGGTTTGTGCGCGACCTGACATACGGCCTTGGAGAGATCCCGTTTGCACCGGGCGACAAGGTGATACTGTTTTCGGACGGTATCTACGAGGAATTTGACATGGAGCTGAAAGAATACGGCGAAAAACGGCTGATCGATGTAATACGGAAGAGTTCTGACCAGCCGGTGGCCGTGATTACAAAGAATATTATCCAGGATGTGCGGAATTTTACGGGAAAGGAGCGCATCAATGCGAGCGATGACGTGACTATCCTGGGGATCGAGACGGTTTAAGCCTGATAGAGCAGTATATGGTTCCTGCCGAACAGCCTGACCCTTCCGGGGGAAAGCGCGTTGGATGATGCTTTCTTAAAGGGCTTGATCATCGGTGATATAAAATCGTGGTCACTGAATATCTCCCTGCCAAGGTTGCCTGCAGCCAGATTGTTCCGGTCTCCGTCAATCATCAGTATGTATCGCGGTTTTTCGGGGTCGTCCGGTGATTTTAAAAAAATATCCCTGGACCTGACTGTGTGCCCTTCAATATCCACATTGATGATATCCGGTTCCTCAACCGAAAGGACAGGAAAGCCGCTGCTTTTCTTTATCTCGATACTCCGGTACGGGACGATGAACCAGGACCGGTTTCTCTCGAAGGTGATCCACTTGAATTTTTTCCCCGAGTAGTCTTTGAGGACGTTGTCAGGATGCCCGGACGCGACGACCGTGCCGTCGTGGGAAAGGGCGGGGAAACTCTCGAATGATGCCGACCGGGCATCAGCTATCCTGGCCATCAGAGAATGGACCAGATCGAAGTCCATGCCTTCACGTGTATAGCGCTCACGATACGTACGGAGCAGTGCTTTGAGCTTCATGACATCTTCAAGCCCCGCTATGGTATTGTAACCGGCGTAAATGGAAGACAGGATGCCGAGCTGATGGTCGAGGTCGGCGTAACGGGCCTCGAAACCGGCATAGCTGCTTTCAAGGTCGCGGATCGATTCTTCAACCCGCTGATGTATCTGTTCGATCTTCTGGAGGTTGAAATTCCACAGATCCCCGTAATCACGGTAAGACGGTCGGGTATTGTTCCCCGGTGGTACTGCCTGACGGCTGTTTTCTTTTTGTGAATATGACATAAAATTAATTTATTGTTTACACCAATCCCTGATAATAGTCAATTATTTTTGCACTGCGCTCCAAATTACTTGACAGAGCGAATAATAGCACCAAGATTGAGTACCGTTGAGGTAACCAGGTCGGATTTCCCTGACAAAAGGCTCCCGCGGACCACGAATTTAATACCGAACAGACTGTTGCTGCACGGCTGAGTTCGCGGCTGGAGAGCCATGAATTTATGAGGTGTAACCATGATAGGCAAAAAAATTCGTCTCCAGCGTATCATCAACCGTAATACGCAGAAAACCATAATCGTGCCAATGGACCATGGGGTGACAGTCGGACCCATACCCGGACTGATAAATATGACCTTGACCGTCAACCAGGTCGCCGAAGGCGGGGCAAACGCAATCCTGATGCACAAGGGGCTGGTCGAAACGGGCCACAGGAGCAGCGGCAAGGACATCGGTCTCATCGTCCATCTCTCCGCGAGCACGGTGCTCGCGCCGGACTCCAATGCCAAAACGCTGGTCTGCTCCGTCGAGGAGGCGGTGCGACTTGGCGCAGACGCTGTCTCAATTCATGTAAATATCGGCGCGAACACCGAGGCGGACATGCTGAGCAATATGGGCAGGGTATCCCGCGCATGCCGCGAGTGGGGGATGCCGCTTCTGGCCATGATGTACACCCGCGGCGCCAAGATCAAGAACGAGTACGATGTATCCGTGGTAAAGCACGCGGCCCGGGTTGGAGCAGAACTCGGGGCGGACATCGTCAAGGTAAATTATACCGGCTCCCCGGAAACGTTCCGCGACGTGGTGCTGGGATGTCCAGTGCCGGTCGTCATCGCCGGCGGAGAAAAAATGGAGACTGATGAAGAGATCCTCGAAATGGTGAAGGGCTCGATAGAGG
>JAKJGD010000411.1 GCA_022704585.1 Spirochaetota bacterium
CTTTTTCCCGCCCGGCGTTACGATGACCGTGGCGCTGCTTTCATCTCCCGCGATCCGGTCGTATGTCTTGCCCCATGTGTCCTTAATGGTTTTGTCCGCGCCGCGTGCGATGAGCAGGTCTACCAGCTCCCTTGCGCCCTTCTCGGACGCGTAATGGAGGGCGGTCCGCGAGAATTTGTCCACGGCATTGATGTCAGCGCCCGCGTCGAGGAGAGCCCGGGCAGCATCCGTGTTACCTTTCTTCGATGCGGTTATGAGCGGTGTCGCCCCGTCGGTCGCTCGCTCATTTGGCCCCAGCCCCTTGCCGATGATGAACCGGACCGACTCAATGTGGCCGCCCAGGGCCGCGTCGTGGAGGAGCGTGCCGCCGTAGGCCGTGTTCCTGACGCGGATGTCCGCCCCTTTTTTCAGTAATATCTCCATGACCGGTATGAAACCGTGCTGGGCGCATGCTGACATCATCGAACAGCCGCCGCGGTTGAGCCTGTTAATATCGGCACCGCGACTGATGAGAACGTCCAGCGCTTCCATCGTGCCCTCGTTGAGCGCGGCGTTGGCGGCGTAGTAGGTCACGAGGTACCCAGCATTGTCTTCGGCATTAACGTCCGCTCCACGGTCGACGAGCACGTTTACGATCTGGGGATACCCCATCATGAAGGCGTAGAAGAGGGGCGTCTGGCCCCGGTTGTCGGTCCATTCCACGCTCCCTCCCTTCGAGAGGGCGAACTCGAGTATGCCGACATCCTGGCAGCCCCGGGCCACATAGTGGACCACGGTGAAGCCCGTGGGCCCGGTTTTGCGGCTCATCTTTTCGCCCTTTTTCAGGAGGCGGCCGACCAGGTCGGGGTCCTTGTTAAGGACGGCGAGAAAGAGGGCGGTCTCCCCGCCCTGGCCCTCGACGAAGATGTCCGCACCGCGGTCAATGAACATGGCGGCCGCGTCGGGTTTGTTGTTGCCAATGGCCATCATCAGCGGGGTGTAGCCCCACCGGTTCTTTACGTTGATCTCCGCTCCCGTGCCGATCAGGAGCTCGGCGACCTCCCTGTGTATTGCGGCGAGCTGGAGGGGCGTATCGCCGTCCGGGTTCTTTGCGTTCACGTCTGCGCCGGCGGCTATCGCGGACCTCGCTCCTTCGAGATTGCCCGACATGCTGGCCCGCCACAGGTCCAGGTCCGGCCCGGCAAGGGCGATTAGCGGCATGGCGAGGCAGAAAGCGAGGGTGAAAAAAACGGCTTTTTTCATGGAGTTTGTTCCTTGGTATGTATTGATACAAGCCGGGGCCCCGGCGAATCACTCGCCGCGGCTTTCTCTCCATACTTTATATTCATATTATCGTCGTGTCAAGATCAAATTCGGCGGCGGGTCTCATGGCCGGTGTTCGTATTCCCGTACCCCGTTTTTTTTCCTTGATTCTCACCGCATGATATGCGATGTTCCTTATATTTCGTACCAGGAGCGGCGCTTGCCGGAAGGCAGGGTGGCGCATCGGTGAATCACATGACCAGGATCATACTCCAATTCATACAGAAGCTCCCTGAAAATATTCGACCCGTGATCATGACCTGCGTTCTCAGCCTTGCGGCCGGACTGGGCGCGGTCGGTTTCATGTTCATGACCAACTTGATGTTTTCCGGGACATTTCTTTTTTTCACGACACAGTCTGTTCCCCTGTTCATGGGAGCAAGCTTTCTCGTTATATCCGTGACCTCTCTCATGGTCGGGTATCTGTTAAACGTATTCAGCCCTGAGGCTGCAGGGAGCGGCATTCCACAAGTCAAAACCGCCTACTGGAAAGAGCTCGGATACATGAGTTTCAAGCCGGTGCTGATAAAGTTCGTTGCCGGAGTGCTGAGCATCGGCGGCGGTAACAGCCTGGGAAGAGAAGGCCCGTCCGTGTTCCTGGGCAGCGGTGTGGCTTCCGGCCTGGACGGGTTGCTGGGTGCGCCGCAGCGCCAGAGGCGCGGTTCCACGCTTATCGGGGCGGCGGCCGGGCTTGCCGCGGCATTCAATACGCCTCTGGCCGCAATCACTTTCGTTATCGAAGAGATCATCGGCGACCTGAACAGCCGCTTCCTGGGGCGCGTCGTGCTCGCCTCGGTAATCGGTGCTTTCGTGGTCTATGCCATTCTGGGCCGCCACCCTGCTTTCTCTCTCCCGTCGGTAGAGAATATCAGCTGGTTCCACTACGCAGTCGTTCCCCTTGTCGCCGCCGCGGCATCGGCTGCAGGCATAGTATTCAAGCGCGTGACACTTGCGATACGGGGCCGGATGAAGAAGCGGAAGCGGGTACCGGCATGGCTCCTGCCCCTGTTCGGCGGGCTCATCACGTGGGTCATCGGATGCTCCGTGTTCCTGGTCACCGGTAAAATCGGCGTTTTCGGGCTCGGGTACCAGGATCTATCCGCCGCCCTGGCCAATAACTTTCCCTGGGAGGTCGCCGGGATTCTCGTGTGCGGTAAGCTGATCGCCACCATCGCCTGCTACGGATTCGGGGGCTGCGGCGGCATCTTTGCCCCATCTCTCTTTATCGGGGGAATGACCGGGTACTTTATAGCAGGACTGGCCGGCATATGGTTGCCTCTCACCCCCGCCGACCATATTGTGCTGGCCGCGGTTGGCATGAGCTCGTGCCTGGGAGCCATCGTCGGCGCTCCCCTTACATCGATGCTGATCGTGTTCGAGATGACACACCAGTTCTCGCTGGTGCCGGGTCTGCTGATCGGGACGATCATCAGCCAGGCACTGGCCCGCCGCGCAGATAAGTTGAACTTCTACGACGCGCTCCTGGTGCAGGATGGCCACGAGCTCCACAAGATCAGACCACCGCTTGACCTGCAGAGCTGGCAAAACCTGCCGATATCCGCGGTCGCGAGCCCCAACCCTGTCATGCTGAACGGTCTGGACGAGAAGGATTTGCGAGGGGCTCTGGACCATTATCCGTATTCTGCATTTCCGCTCATTGAGGGAGATGACGTACGGGGCATCGTTACACGCGATGAAATGACCGATGCGCTTGAGAAAGGGGTTGCGCCGCCCGTACACAAGATCGGGATATGCTATATGGACCAGACAGTGAAAGAGGTGGGGAATACTTTCGTCGAGTC
>JAKJGD010000412.1 GCA_022704585.1 Spirochaetota bacterium
TATCCGCGTATTTCGGACGGCCGTTTCTTCCAGGACTGCTGGTTCGCTTCGAGGACGATATTCCCTGACTTTTTCTTCGGCATGCGATACCTGTTAAACAAAAAAGAGATTGGTCAGTGTCGAAACCGGCCAATCTCCTTATTCCGAATTATAACTTCTTTTTATGACGGTTCGCTCTTTTACGCTTTTTCCGTTTGTGGTTTGCGATTTTTTTCCGTTTTTTCTTTCTACCGCACGGCATAGTCTGCTCCTTTATTCACTCCTTTCGAGTATTTCCCCTGTATTGCTGAGCGCCTGCATCAGGCTCGATCCTGCATTGTCAGGGAAAACCGTCCTCTCCGTTACCGGAGATTGTCTATTTCCCTGCTCTTTCCCTTCTTCGGCTTCATTTCCTTCTCCAGCATGCCGGGAAGGCCTGAATTATCCGACGAAAGTATCACCTTCACATTGGCCGCCATTTTGTCAATATAAATATATTTCAAAATGTCGGGATTGGCGCCGATGATTTTCGAGATTTCTTTTAACTTTCCATAAAATTGCTCGTTTTTTATCCTGTCCATCTCCATGACGCTCCGGACGTCAAGAAGGTCCGTTTCGATCTTCTTGTCAATCGTACGTAGATCGGTCGCATGGGCAAGCCCCTCGTTATATACCTGCATCTCGGGCAGGGAAAGTGCGCCGGCCAAGCGTGCACCGGATATAACCATCCCTTCGTCGCTGAGCTCCTTTTCCAGGACTTTTACCGCTGCAGCGAGGGCCGGTTCGGCCTGCGACGCCAACATATCACGGCGGTATACCGGCGCCAGGTACTGGTTAAGCTCGCGCTGGAGCCCGCGCTCAACAAGCTTCTCCACCAGGCCGTCCGCGCCGGCCCCCCGGTCGCTGAGCAGATGTACCCCGGTAAAGCGGGAAGTATCGATGCGGTATGAAACCCGCAGCGGGACCCAGAGGTGGTAATACCGCTCCCTGAGCCTTTCGAAACCCGGGACCACAATCCTGGCATCGAACCGGGCAACGCGATTTTTCGGCACCTCGGATACGACAAACCATCAGGGTAGAGCGCCCTGCCATACGAATCCGAAATCGCCTGCAACAGGCCGCACGATCGCGACTGCCTTCTTCACGCGAAGGTCCTCAACCACGCACATCATTCCTGCATCGATTTTTACCAATGAGAAGAAGAGCAGATACGCGATACCGGCTATGATAACAGCAACCGTGGTTTTCAGGATAAAATTTTTCATGTGTGCGCACCCGTAATATAGTTATTTTTCTTCCTCGTCCTTGTAGGGAATTGGACGCGACGGGACGATGGTGGACATCGCGTGCTTGTAGATCAGGTTCTGCTTCTTCTCCACCTCCATCAGGATCGTGAAGTTATCGAAACTCAATACTCTGCCTTTAATCGGCACGCCGTTGACGAGAAAAACATTTATCTCGATTTTCTCCTTCCTGGCCGTGTTCAGAAAATGGTCCTGCAAGTTATACAACTGTCCTGCCATGGCGATTTAACCTGCCTGTTTTTTTATTTATTTTAAGCTTCGCTGCCGTCCAGCCATTGCTGAATCAGCAGTCGCATGTTTTCCATGTCGCCGGCCCTGACCCAGACGACCCGCTCGTTTTTCCTGAACCAGGTCATCTGCCGCTTGGCGTACTGTCCTGTCGCAGTCTTGATCCTCTGGATCGTCTCGTCGAGACCGACGGCCCCGTCGATGTACCGGTTGATCTCCGCATAACCGATTGACTGCATCGAGTTGAGATCCGGCCCGTAACCCCGCTCCCGGAGCGACCGGACTTCCTCGACGAACCCCCTTCCGAACATCGAGTCGACCCGCGCGTTTATCCGCTTCCGCAGATCTGCCCGTTCCTCGTACAGCCCGATGAAGAGCGTGTCTTCTGAACCGTACCGCCGCTTTGCGGCATAATAGCTCGAGAGCGGACGTCCGGTAGCGCGGTACACTTCAAGCCCCCGGAGTATCCGCTGCGTGTCATTTGGATGAATGCGGTTTCCGAAAGCCGGGTCGACGAGCACCAGTTCGTCATGGAGCCGCTGCAGGCCGCCGTCTTCAAGCTCAACCCGGATGGCCTCCCGCACCCCGGGCGCTATCTCCGGGATCTCCGATAGTCCCTGGAAGTACGCGTCTATATAAAGCCCGGCCCCGCCCACGATCATCGGCAGCCTGCTGTGCGCCGCGATCAGGTTGATGGCCTTTTCGGCTTCCCTGCAGAACTCTCCGGCGGTAAAGGAAACATCGGGCTCGACAATGTCGATCAGGTGGTGCGGTATGCGATCCCGATCGGCACGCTCCGGCTTTCCGCTCCCGACGTCGAGGTATTTATACACCTGGACGGAATCCGCCGAGACAATCTCGAACCGGTCCCCGGCAAGCTCCAGCGCCGCTGCGGTTTTCCCGACGGCGGTGGGTCCCATGAGAACCAGGTGCCGTGAATGTTCACGACCACCTGCCGTCATGACCTGTTCTCCGCGCTCCAGATCCCGGATCTTCCGGCAATCACTCCTTGTCGTCTTCCGGCTCTTTCGTATAGATGAATTTGACGTCTTCGCCCAGGACCAGGCGCAGTACGTGGGGGACGACCTTCCACTTCGTTTCGTCGGCCGGGAATTTTTTTATATTCCCGATCTTCTCCACGGCCTCCATCGTCGCCCGGGTGAAAATATATTTGTTCGTATTGTATCTCAACAATTTATCAAGCGGTATAATCACGGTACGTCCTCCAGTATGCCGGTTATTATATCTGATACTCGGTCTTTCTTGCACAGCTCTGCGGTCATAATAGACCGTATCTGGTTCAGTGCGGTGTCGAGGTCATCATTCACGACGATATAATCATACAGCGCGTATTCCCTCAGTTCCCTGATGGCATTTCGCAGCCGTATCTGTATCTGTTCCTCAGAATCGGTCTTCCTTTTACGAAGTCTCGACTCAAGCGCCTCCCGGGAGGGAGGCACGATAAAGATATAAGCCGCGCCAACCAGGCTGATTCTCATCGCCCTGGCGCCCTGGACATCCACGTCGAATATCGGGATTTTCCCGGCGTTCTGAATTCTGTCAATCTCTTTTTTGGCGGTTCCGTAATAGT
>JAKJGD010000008.1 GCA_022704585.1 Spirochaetota bacterium
CAACCGGTGTGGTCGAGCCCTTGGCGCCGAGTCCTATCGTCCGCGTCGCGCCTGCCACGCCGTTTATTGTCACGCTTGCGGTCGGGTCCGCCGAAGCGGACACGTCGATCGAGGTCGTGGCGCATCCGGCCGTCACGTCGTAATCAAACGTGCCGGAGGCAAACGCCGTGTTCCAGTCGCCGGTCGACGTCGTCAGGCTCGATAGGGCGTTGTTCGTGTTGCAGAGGCCGCGCTCCAGATCGATCGTGTAATTCTGGGTTACGCCGCACTGGCTCGTCACTGCTACCGTTACGGTCGTGGTCGAGCCCTGCGCGCCCAGCGTTATCGTCCGGGTGGAGCCCGGTGTGCCGTTTATGGACACGCTCGAGGTACCCGACGCGGCCGTTGCCACTATGTCAACCGTGCTCACGCTCCAGGCCTCGGTAACGTCATAGTTGTACGTACCGGAATCGAATGGGGTGTTCCAGCTTCCCGCAGATGTCGTCAGTCCGGACAGGCTGTTGCTGGTGTTGCACGGGGTCGTGGTCACGGTCACCGTGACGGTCCTGACCGCACCGCTAGCTGCTGTCACGACAATTGCTATGTCCTGAGGCGAGCCGGTAATGCTCACGCTCTTTTCAATCCCGGACGTGGCAGACGAGCCGTCAATCGTCATGCTGGCTGCCGTGCTCATGGTCGTTGCTGTTATGCCGAAGCTCGACGTGCCGTACGGAACGGTCACGTCATAGGCCGTGCCGTCCACGGAAAAGCCGGAAATGTTGACCGGCGATGTCGACAGGGCGGAGAGCCTGTTCTCGGGGCTGGGCCCCTCTATTATATGGATCGTATATAGCCGGGTCGGTGTCCCAGTTTTCTCTGCAGTTACCTCAATAGCAACGTCTTTGTTGCCGGACAATGTCACAGCATATGGAGAGCCAGAATCGACATTGTTCCCCTCGATGGTCATGGATGCATTCTCGTCCATTGTTGACGCGGTCAGGGTAACCGAGATCGTGCCATTCGGAACATTCAGGGTATACTCGGCAGTGTCCGGACTGAAGGTCGCAGGTATCCAGGAGCCCAGGTCGGCAGCCAAGCTGCTGAGCCGGGTTTCGGTGCTATCATCTTCAATAACTGAAATTTCATAAGTCTGGGTATCTCCTGCCGGGTCCGTCACGATCGAGATATTTACCGGGAAGCCGCTCAGGCTCACCGCCCGCGCCTCACCGGATGTTACGGACGCACCGTTCACCAAAATGGTCGCATCGGTGCCGCACATTGCCGTGGGCGTTACATTAACCGATGTGGTGCCGTGCGGTACCAGCAGATCGTAATCAAAGGTACCTGAAGCGAATACCGGGTCAAGAGCGCCGGCAGATACTGCAAGGGAGGACAGCTGACCGTCATGGTCGCACCCTGCCGGGGGAGACTGCTTGGTAAAGGTAATAGTATAGGTCGTAGTCGCAGTGCCGTTCTGGGCCGTTACCACGATCGGAACAATGCGGGGGGTCATATCGTCAGCCGGAAGGGCAGATACATCTATCGCTGCAACTTCATTGTTCAAACGGGCGGTGCCATCAACCGTCATGGTCGCATTCAAATCGTTCAGGGATGCAGTCACATCGACCGAAGTCGTATCGAATGGCAGGCTTACTTCATACGCTGCCGTGCCGGATACAAAGGATGGGTCAAGCGCCCCTGCAGATACCACAAGGTCGCTCAGGCTCGAATCATCGTTCGGGAGCCGGTTTACGGTCAGGTTATAGGTCCGTTTCGTGGTGCCGTCCTTCGCAGTCACCTCGATCACGTAATCCTGTGACTCGCCTGCGAAGCTCACCGTCAGATTATCGGTTACCGGGTTGGTCAGCACGCCATCTATTCGAACCGATGCGGGCGAAGCTATCGGAACGGCGTGTATCGTTACTGTTGCAACGCCGCGGGTGTCAGTCGTGACCATGTACGGGCCGCTATTGTCGCTGCCGAAGGCCGGCGAAAGCGCCGACGCGTCGTTGACGTTGAGAGACGTCAGCCGGGCCTCATCCATTGCCGCGGGCGGGCAGTCATCCGGATTTTCACACTGTTTGGTCAGATCGATCGTATAGTTCCGGGTCGTGGTACCATCCTCGGCCGTAACCACAATGGACACGGTCTGGACAGTATCATCGTCAGCTGCAAGGCTGGTAAGATCTATTGCCCTGGCCACACCAGAGGTAGCCGGGTTATCGTTAATTGTCAGAGATGCCAGGGGATCGGTCAATGTTGCTGTAACATCTATCGAAGTCGCATCATAAGGAAGATGATAATTGGTATAATCCGTTTCTCCAGTCTCAAATAACGGATCCAGAGATCCCTCGGAAACCGTCAGGTTGGTAAGTCCAGCTTCATGGTTTTTTTCCTCTATAACACGCAACTGGTAGGTCAGCACCGTTATAGTATCTTCCGCGGTTACCAGTATATTGTAATCCTGGTACCTGTTGCCGGAACCGGCATCCAGTACCGGATTGTAATCTACGGTCAGGGTGTAATTATCTGGATCAAACGGGTCGCCGTCAAGAGTTGCTACGGCTTTCGGTGATTTAGTAATCGCAAGGATCGTGATCTCGTCAGTTTCTTTGGGCACCTGCCATTCGTACAGACCCATATTATTCGGCCTGAAGGGGCCGTTCAGGGCCTGCGCGTCGTCATTGGTAACACTCAGCTGTTTCAGGCGCGCTTCCTTGGTCGAACCAAATGGAAGGAAGAAACTCCCTTTTTTCTTTTTACTGCAATCAGTTGTCGCCAGCGCTGCTGCAAAAACGAGCAGCAGGGCAATAATACGCGTGCTTAATTTCAAGAAGGAGGAAGATGATGTTTTCATTATAAACTCCCCTGACAAAGTATTGTAAAACCCAAATAACTATCTTTTTTATATAAAAACCGGCTAGACGGACAATATATATAAACACATAAAAACTGACTGTTCAGTTTTAATAAACTAACTAATTGAACGTTGTTTTTTATTATTAAATGCAGTCTTTCTCTGTTTTTAAGATTGCTAGACTTGTTTAATTGTTAAACTCTGCAAAGAATCTTTAACGGTTGAATTAATATAATCGCTCTGACTTATAGTAATTCGCATGAAAATAAGAATGAATCAGATACTGAGACAAGAAACGAAACAGATAGATCGATATTAAAAAGGAGAGATATATATTTATACTGAAAGAAATATAAACAGTTTTTGAACACGATGTCTAATCAGAATAAATTTAAATTGTATTTGATGGTGGTTAAAATTGTAAATTGCAAATGACCATACGCATTCTTCCCGTAGATATTATATAATAATGACGGCATATACAGTGCGGGAGTATTGCTTCTTTGTTATACGACATTCAACTTGCGTATAATTATCAAAACAAACGTATTGTTTTATATAAATCAGAATATCAGGATGGTGGAAGAAGGAAGGATGGCTTGTATATAGTATACAATTATGTTGTTAATATCTAAGCATAAATATTTAAATTTTATTTATACTGGTCCTTATACTCTGACGGCGTGGTTCCCATTATTTTCAGGAATGTCCTGTTGAATGTGCTCAGGCTCTCGAAACCTACAGAAAATGCGATATTTATGACATTTTCATTTTTATTTTCCCTTAATCTTTTTGCTGCGTCCTGTATTCTGAGTTCGCTGATATACTCATTGATCTTCTTGCCTGTATAAATCTTAAAAAATTTGCCGAGATGATTTGGGCTGATATCGAGGGATGCGGCCAGGCCCTCGCGTGAGATATCCCTCAAATAATTGTTTTTAAGATAATCCGCCGCCTGCTTTATCTTTTCTTCGGTCTGCAGGGTTATAACATGGTCCTTTTTGGACTCCTCCCGCATCAGCTTTTTCCTGTATGACAGGGCATTCTCGAAGACGGAAATGATGCTATTTGAAAAATCCATAAGCATGTTGGCATCCCGTACCGTAAATGCTTCCGTTGATTTTTTTTCAAGATAGCATATGCCCACGATAGTGTCATCTGCCCGGACAGGCACGCAGAGAACGCAGCTGTCGTGCATATCGGTTTTTTCGACGCCGCCTTCACCGCCCCCGGGATGGCTTATAATATATTTCCCGCTTTCATAAACCGCATCAACTATGGATTGGATATAACCAGGTGTTTCAGGATCCTCTTCATCAGTATACGATCTGAATTCAACCAGCTCATCGTCGTCCTTTATGAACAGATACACGTTCTCTGCCTGCGAGATCTCTTGCACCTTGTGTATGGTCTTGTCGAGCAGCTCGTCAAAATTGGAGATGATGGTGATGTCCGTGCTCAATTTCTGGATCGTCAGCTCCCGCTGATGATCGAGCAGTTTCTGAATTGACGTCGTATATTTTTTTATGGTGCCAGCCTGGCGCTCTTCTGACGTGTTCTCAACTACCTTCGAGGCTACTTCACTCAACAACAATTCGATGCTCCGCGCCTTGACTTCTCGCTCCAGATTCTCCGACAGACGCTTGAGCCCTTTTCTCATTATGTTTATTCTGTCAACCATCGCAAGAGACAATGCCAGCAGGCAGAGGGCCGATCCGACAAGGATCATCCACATGCTGATGAAACTTCCCTGGATAATTCCGAAGGATTTCATCAGGTAAAGTGCGCAACCGGTAAGAAAACCCAGGCTTATTGGTGCAAAAATATAGGCGTTTCTTTCTTTCCGCAGCACCAGGTAGACACCGGCGCCAAACGCGATAATTATGGTTACTATCGATAGATATGCGGTTATCTGCATGATGATTCTGTGCACGTTGAAAAGCGTGATCAATCCTACCGATGCCAGCGCCGCGATGAACACGCCTGTCTGGATATCAAAGATCGTTTTATATGGGCGAGCATTTTTCTTTAATTGCAAGAAGACCGAGACAAACCGGCAACCGAATATGTTAGCAAGGCTCAG
Source organism: Spirochaetota bacterium (assembly GCA_022704585.1). Next base: position 4,920 of record JAKJGD010000008.1, read on the forward strand.
AAAAAATGGCGCACCCATCCGCACCAGCTCAGGACTGTCCGGCATGATAAACTGGAACAGAAACCCGATCTGGGTCATGATGAAGGCGAGCATGGACGATATAAAAGCCACGAAATACAGATAGCTGAGATGCCGGACCAGGAAATACACACACAGGTAATTGAGGATCATGATCAGTATGATGCCATAGTAAAACATCAGCAGTCGGTCTTCACGTAGATTCCACTTTTTATAAGCTGCCGGAGACCACAATATAAGCGGATAATTCATTGAGCTGGATGATCGCTGCCTCAGGTAATAGGTCTTTACGGCCCGGGCTTCACACTCCAGGGGGAATACAAATGTCCGTGAATCATATGGTCGCTGAGAAAAGTTGAGTGAATCACCGGTCTGAGTCAGGGTATACGTTCCGAACGGGCCCGGTGAATATAACTGTAAATCATCGATAAGCGCATAGGCGTGTTCCAGAAAAAAAGGTATATTTTTATACGTATCATTTACGACCGTAAACCTGGCCCATATCGCTGCCTCGGTCCATCCAAAACCCGGATAGACCTCTTTTGTTTTAAACCAGCTGCCGCGGTATCCAGTAGCGGTGATATCTGTTATAGTCAACTTCCCGCTGTCATCTTTCAAAAACTCGACATCGAGCCCGATTGGTATTTTTTGCAGTGAATCATCCAGACGCAATGTGCCGGCACGTGCGGCCGGTATACATATCAGCCCGAAAGCCAGTACCGCAATGATAGTTGTTGCCTTCACAGAGTCCCTCGTCCATTTTCTGTTTCATGCTTTCTCATATACAGGTGCCGCACACGCAATTTTATCGCACAAACAATAACTATGGTTTCAAACCATTCCATGACTGTTCCCGGGTTTTTTCCTGCGTGCTCCCATGGGGCGCCGGAGAGTATATATTTCTGCCTGATAATAAATAAACAGAGAGCGATTCGTCAAGAATAATCCATAATTACTCTTGACAAATCCTAAAGATTAAACTAGTATCATTTTTCGCGCTAAGTAAGGATCAAGCAAATCCGTTCAGAGTAGAGATCATGAGTGATATTATTTCCGTGGGTGTGGCCCAGATTCGATACTCCTCGTCACCATCAGTTCTGCGCACGATTCTCGGCAGCTGCGTCGGGATATGCATTTACGACCGCGTAAAAAAAATCGGCGGAATGGCCCATGTCCTTCTCCCCGTAAGCCAGAAAACTCAAGTCAACCCCGAAAAGTACGCGGATACAGCAATTCCACTTCTCGTCCGGGAACTGTTGAAAGAGGGTGCAAAAAAAGAAAACATGTCAGCAAAAATAACGGGAGGAGCCTCAATGTTCAAATTCGGCTCCAACATCGCGCTTGGTCAGATCGGCGATCGTAATATCGAGCAGACGAAACTGGAGCTCCAGAAGCTGGGGATCCCGATCGTTGTCGAAGAGGTCGGGGGAAACCTCGGCAGGGTCATAGATTTTTACCTGACAGACGGCCACATGAAGGTCAAAGCCGGCGGGCAGGAAAAAATGTATTATAAAGTGTAACTTCGGTCGTCCGGAGACTCATATGGACCAGAATATTAAAAAACAAATCGAATCCATCATTACGCGCATTGACCAGCTGCCGCCCTTACCGGAGGTTGCCAGCAAAGTAATAAACATGGTCAATAATCCGGATGTTTCTTTCAAGCAGGTTGCCCTGGAAATATCCAAAAATCAGGCCATGACGGCAAATATCCTGAAACTGTGCAATTCTGCTTTTTTCAGTAAGGGAAAGGAAATAACCTCAATTGACCGCGCAATCGTCACCCTCGGCCTTAAGGAGGTCAAGGATATAGTGCTGCTGGTTGCAGCAAAACCAGTCCTCGACAAAGCAGTCATCGGATACGATCTCGGGCAGGGAGATCTCTGGAAGCAGGGGCTTTCAGTGGCCACAATGTCCCGCGATATCGCGCTGGGCAAAAAGCGTAAGGATATCGCCGACGTCGTATTCACCGGCGGGATAATCCACAACGTGGGTAAAGTCGTGATTGCCCTGTTTGTACAGCAGGCATTCATGAATATACTCGACCTGGTGCAGTCGAGCGGCATAACCTTTCATGAAGCTGAAAAAAGCGTCCTTGGCTTCAATCACCAGGAGGTTGGAGAAAAGATCCTTGAAAAATGGAATTTCCCGCCTGTTCTTCGCTCTATTGTTCGTTTCTACCAGGACCCGGAGCTCGCACCGGCAGAGCACCAGTTCGAGGTCTCCATCGTCCATGTAGCCAACGCGATCTGCCTTATGGGCGGGGTTGGTATCGGCAATGATGGCCTCTACCATGAGATGAAGGATCAGGCTGTCAAGAAAGTCGGCCTGACGCAAAATGAGCTCGAGACACTTTTCGGGAGAACGCCGGATATATTGAAGCAGATCAGAGATTTGCAATAGCGCCATGTACCTGATTAAAATCTGTCCCGAATGTAAAACGAAAATCCGTTTCCCCATCGACAAGGGAACAATCCGCGTCAAATGCACGTGCGGTCACAGCTTTATTGCAAATCCGGATGATACCGGCATATACCGGGACGCTTCCTTCGACCTGAGCCATACGGCGCCTGGCCTGAAAAAATTGTCGCCGCTCCATCAATGGATCGGCGACATCAGGGTCAAGGGACTATTCCCTTTTATCATAACCGGCGCCCTAAACCTTAAATACAAAATCCAGAACTTCCGGCTGCTCCCGGGACAGGAAAAGAAAAAAATCATACTGACGGTCCTGTTCATCTGCGCGGTCATCGCTGGCCTCGTCATCACGATATTTCTTGTCATGCGCCTGTCCGGCACTTCGGAAAAAATAATTATCTGACCCTGGCGCTCGCTACTCTGCAAACGGAACTGACCGAACTATGGACTTCAGCTATCGTATAAATAATACGTCTTTGTATCACCGGGAAGGAATGAAAACCCTGGGATGGGAGCTCACGGTATGCAACGCGCTTGCCGACACCGACAGCCCCTGCAGAACGATTATTCGAAAAAACGCATCCCTGGGCGAGCATCTCTATGACCATTTCTCTACTCTCATCCCGGTTCAGGAAATACGCTCGATTCTTGAAGTCGGAGGCGGCTACGGTTTTCTTATGCGTGATTTACTCAGCCTCCGTCCTTTCAAACGCGCCGTCATGATCGATCTGTCGCCGGTTCTCGTTGAGCGGCAGAAAGAGACGTTGCGCGAGCACAACGTCGAGTTCATCCAGCAGGACTTTTTCCAGGTAGCCCCCGATTTCCTCGGACAGTTTGACCTTGTAGTTATGAATGAAGTGGCCGGCGATTTCCCGACCCTGTGCGGCATAGACCCCTCATGGATGGATCTTCCCGAAATCAGTCTCGACCCTCCATTGGCTTACGCGAAACATTTCTTCGAGTTACACGACACCCCGATACCGGAGGGCCCTTTCAATCTTAATATAGGCGCCATTGAAGCCGTGGCAAAACTCTGTGCTGCCGGCATCAGGTATATATACCTTAGCGAGCACAGCTGCGAAGCCTCGGTCCCGGCGTCGCTCAATGCCCTAATTGACGTTCCGTATGCGGGGAACCCTGAGCGGATACCGCTAATGGGACACGACGAATACACGATCCAGTTTTCGCATCTTGAAAAGACGGCACAGAGATTCGGATACCGCGTGTTGAGGGGCCAGTATGCCGATTTCATCGGTTTCGATATGACCGGCCGGTTGAATTTCATACTGACGTCCCACTCGCAGAAAGACGAGCACGAAATGATCCGCCAGTTCATCGAGGATTGCTACAAGTACGAGTATCTGATGCTTATTCGCAGGTAAGCGGGTACAGGAAGGTGAACGCCACAATCACAACGGACGCACCGGCTGCCGGCAGCTGGGCGCCCGCAATGATTGCTGCCCGGGGATTCTGCTAACCGCCGAGTTCCTGTTTTCTCTGAAGCAGGTGCCTGTAGTACTTGCTGCCGGTAGCGTTCGAGCTCTCAAGCGCTTCGATTTTTCCGGCTATGTCTTTTGCTTCCAGCCTGTTGATTTTCTTGTTCTTTTTGGCCCCTGCAGCTCCTTCGGTCGCAGCCGCTCCACCGGCCGGTTGTGTTGTTTGTACTTCGTCTGCCATTGTCGCTTCCCCTTCTATTTTGTATCGATGCCAGTATGGTTCTTTAAAGGCCGGGGCCCGAACCGGGCCCCGAATTCATTAAAAAGCAGGGAGGCACCGGTATTGCCAACACTTTTATGCCTTACCGATAATTCTTCCATTCCCGCTGAATTTCCCTGTTCACTTCCCTGTCCTTAATATCATGCCGCTTGTCGTAATTAGCCTTTCCCCGTGCGAGGGCTATTTCGACCTTTACTTTACCGTTCTTGAAGTACAATCTGAGCGGTACCAGAGTAAACCCCTTTTCCTGTACCTTGCCTATAAGTCTTTTGATCTCGTGCCGGTGGAGCAGAAGCTTCCGGTCATGAACCGGCGCATGGTTGAACCTGTTAGCCATCTCGTAGATGGCGATATTCATGCCCGTAATAAAGACCTCATTGTTTTTAATGCGCGCGTAGGATTCCTGGATGCTCGCCTTTTTCTGGCGGATGGATTTCACCTCGCTTCCGGCCAGTACGATGCCGGCCTCGAAGGTGTCGAGGATTTCGTACTCAAAACGGGCTTTTTTGTTTCGTGCTATTTCAATGATTTGATCGGCCATGTTCCGCTCCGCAGTCATTACGATGCGCACAGGCCCCCGGTACCGTCAAGATTATTTTCCTGCAGGAATCCCCCGTTATCGCCTTGCCCCGCAGAGTATCTGTTCAGCGCACCGGATCCCGTCCACGGCAGAGCTCGCGATCCCGCCGGCGTACCCGGCGCCCTCGCCTGCGGGATAGAGCCCCCGTACAGAGACAGACTGAAAGCCTGAATCCCTCGCTATTCGCACTGGCGATGAAGTCCTTGTCTCAGCTCCGATAAATACGGCCTGATCGGTGATATAGCCCTTCATGGCATTGTCGAAAGCGGGGAGCGCCTTTTTCATCGCATCTACAATCCATGAAGGAAGCGCCCTGTCCAGACGTGCCGGCACCACGCCGGGGCGGTATGACACTTCCGGCAAATCAGTATCGAGCCGACCGGCGAGAAAGCTTGTGACCCGCTGAGCGGGCGCATGGTAGAGACCGCCTCCGGACCTGAAGGCCGACGACTCGATCATGCGCTGGAAGCTGATGCCGTCCAGCGGTCCGCCCGGGCAGTCTTCCGGTGATACCGAGACCACGATGGCTGCATTGGAGAAGGGCTGGTTGCGCCTGGAAAAGCTCATGCCGTTGGTACAGAGCATTTCCCGCTCGGATGAAGAATTAATCACGCGCCCGCCGGGACACATGCAGAACGAGTATATCCCCCTGCCGCTCATCCGGTCATTGAAGGTCAGCGCATACTCCGCTGCCGGCAGGAGGTCGCGGTACGGAGAGTTGCCATACTGGATCCGGTTGATAAGCGCTGCAGGGTGCTCGATCCGTATCCCCGCGGCAAACCCTTTCTTTTCCATCGTGACGCCGCGTTTCAAAAGCATCTCGTAGGTGTCCCGTGCAGAATGCCCGATTGCGAGCACTACACGTTCAACCGTTATCTCTCTTCCGGTGCCGGTTATGACCCCCGCGACCGCGCCGTCATGTACGATAATATCATCCAGGGTTTCGTTGAACGAGATGTTGGATCCGGAGGCGTGAATGGCCCCGCGGATGCTGCGCACTATTCCCCGGAGCCTGTCCGTCCCCAGGTGGGGTTTCGCCTCGTACAGGATCGAGGACGGCGCACCGTGCTCGACGAGCGTCCTGAACACCTGGTCGATCTCAGGCCGATGGGTCCTGGTGGTAAGCTTGCCGTCGGAATAGGTCCCCGCACCGCCTTCGCCGAAGAGCACGTTGCTCTGTTCATTCAGCTCGCCGCTGCTCTCGAGGATTTCGATGTCTTTCATCCGCTCCTCGATCGGTTTTCCCCGTTCGAGCAGTTCCACCCGCGCACCCGCTTCTATGAGTCGGAGCGCACAGAACAGCCCGGAAGGCCCGGTTCCGACAACAAGCACCGACAGGTCGGGCCTTCGCACCGCCAGGGTAGGGTGCGTTTTCTTCTCGTAGGGAGCCGCCTCGCCCGCTTCAATGAGCGGTCGGGCAATTTCATCGGCCAGGTCAATAACGACCCGGTACCGGTACACGATGTCAGATTTTTTTCGGGCATCAAGCGATTTCCTGATGATCTCGTATCCGCCCGGAGCGGGGATGCCGAGCCGACGGCCTATCTCTTCCCCGATTTCACCTTCCGGCCTGCCGGGCCGCAGGACGATATTATCGATGACGAGTTTCATCATGCGCACGCCGGCCGGGGCCGCTATTTATTCCCCGCACCGGCAATAAAGTCAGGATCGCGAAATCGTGGCTTTGGATAGGTATAGAACCCCCTGCCGGTCTTTTCGCCGAGATGTCCGCGGTCGACATATTCCTTCATGAAAGCCGCGTTTTTCAACTGCTGCGGGTTCTTGAGGGCCTGGGCCCAGTAGTTGGTGATCTTCCAGACCGTGTCGAGCCCCACGCTATCCATGATGCCGAACGGGCCGGTGACCATGTGAGTCACACCCATCCAGGAGCGATCAACGTCTTCGACCGATGCAACGCCGTTGGCGGCCAGCGTCTGCGCCGACTGGAACAGGTTGCTCAGCATGAAATTGAACACGTAACCCGGGCTCTCCCGCTCCATCACGATCGGCGTCTGGCCGATGCGCACCGCAAAGTCCCTGACCAGCTCCATGGTTTCCTGTGCCGTGCCCGGATGCGGCATGACGTCCACGATGGTGCTGATCCTCACATCATGGAAATGGAGCGCCGCCAGCTTCTCCGGGCGCCCTGTCGCACCGGCAAACATTGAGGGGAGAAGGGTCGAGGTGTTCGTCGTGAAGATGGTCCGCTCCGGACAGGCGGCATGTATCTTCGCGAAAATCTCGCCCTTGAGCTTCGGGTCTTCGGGCACCGATTCGCTTACGATATCGATGTCGCGTGCCGCTTCCGGCAGATCGGTAGTCGTCCGTACGCGCTTCATCGCAGCATCAGCATCGTCCGCCGTTATTTTCTGCCATTTAACCAGGCCGTCCAGCATCTTCCGTATTCTTGCCACGGCTTTCTGGAGCATGGCATCATGTATGTCGTAAATAACGACATTCAAGCCGTGCGTGATGCAGGGCACGGTGATCTGCTGCCCCATAGTGCCTGCTCCGACGACAAGGACTTGTTTAATTTCTTCGCTTTTCATACAGCCGCCCCTTCATGGTTTTATAATCGCATAATATACTTGTTGGATAACCATTTATAGTAACATAATACGAAGTCTGTCATACCCGCTCCTCGACAGGCTCGGGACAAACTCCAGCGGGAATCCATGCGAAATTTATGGATCCCGGTTCTTCGCTGCGCATCGGCCGGAATGCCAGATGCATTGTACAACTATTCTAATATGCTTCCCGCCACTGCAGCCTGCTTCCTGTCAGTCTACCCTGAAAAACGATTCGTCAAATTCCGGCTTACCCTGGTACTTGCTCATGAAATACGAGAGGCCCATCTCGATGTTATTGAAAATGGCCGGCTCGACCTGGATCCCGGCATTGTGGAGAACTTCAATGGTATCGTCGAATTTTGGCGGACATCCCTTTATCGGAAGCATTTCGTTTATGACAGGGTTGTTTTTGTGAAGATTGAACATGCACTGCCCCAGAAGTATTGTTTTTTTCTTTCCCGGGGTCGGCTGCATTTTCTTGCCGGAGAGAATCTCAATGTCGTCCCAGGGCTGTCCTTTCCATGCGAACATTATTGCCATGAGAAGCGCACCGTTGATGACCGAGCAGTAGGTACACATGGTATCGTCGTACTTCCGGTACGAGAGTCCCTTCACCCCCATCTTTTCCATTTTAAGATGGAGGGTTTTATCCTTATTGTAGGGAAAGTCATATTCATGGAACGAGGCAACCGATTCGATCGGTTCGCCCTTCACCTCTATGTCGGAGAGGTCAGCGGGACGGTTCCAGGTCCGGGCGGCATGCACCATGGCCGGTACGGTTGCCGGTTCATGCCCCAGCACCTTCGCTCCAACCATGTCCGCGGACAGCATGTCCGGGGAGGCGATGATAATGTCGGACCGTCGCGCTTTCCCGTCCGGGCTCGGACCACGCTCGAGTGAAAATATACCGTCGATGATGGTGGCCGATGGGGGCAGCACCTTCGGCAGGTGCGATATAATATAAACAAGCGGCTTCTCGGGATCCGTGGTATGGCACTTTTTCCTTGAGGGGATGTCAAGCATACCCTTAAGGTTCTTCATGCCGAGGCTCACGACGGCCTGGACATGCGTCTTTAAAACCGGGGTATTCACAACAAAGTCCGCGTCAAGAATGTCCTCATTGAATTTTACTTCAAATCCATCGCCGATGTCGACTTTCCTGAAGGGCCTCTCGAACACATTAATGAATTTTACACCGTAACGACGGTTCAGCTCCTCGTACCCCAGTGCCTTGTATGCGTGAGCCGACGCGGACGTGTTCTTCGGATCGAGGGTCACGATCCCCTCCCCGATGGTGATGTCGGTTATGCCACGCTCTTTCAGGAGCAGCACGATATCCTCGATAACGCGGGAGGTGGTGATCACACCCCACTTCGGGAACACGGTCTTCTCGGTCCATACTACTATGTTGGGCTTGATGAATACCTTTCCGTCCGATTTGAGCGCATCGAACGAACCGGAAAGTTCAACCGCTTTTCGAACCGATTCAAGCGGCTCGCGATATCGTGCGATTGCGACAATATGTTTGCCCATTCGTTTTCTCCTCCGCCTACGCCAGCATGCCGCCGTCCACGGTTATGCAGGAGCCGGTCGTGTACGATCCGGCCTGCGTGACCAGATATACTACCGCGCCCGCCATCTCTTCCGGCTTCGCGATTCTGCCCATGGGGATTCCCGGCAGGATGAGCTTTTCCATTATCTGATCGTTTTTCGTCATGACGGAGGAGAATTTAGTGTCCGTCATGCCAGGCAGCACTGCGTTGACCCGTATGTTGAAGGGGGCAAGCTCCTTGGCCCAGGACCTGGTCATGGAAATGACGCCGGCCTTGGTGAGCGAATATATGCCCTGCATGAACGCCGGCCTGACACCATTGA
>JAKJGD010000413.1 GCA_022704585.1 Spirochaetota bacterium
GGCATTATCGCGGGGATATGGGAAAAGGAGAAAAAAATATTTCCCCACTACGTGCTCTGCAAGATCCTCAGGGACAGGGGGTATTCGGTACGGCAGGGCGATCTTCTCGGCCTGGTTAAAAACTACCTCAACCGGTCAGCGCGGAGCTATGATTACAGCCCATCAAAGCTGACCCGGAAAGGCCTCCGGTTCCTTGAAAACAACGCTATTATACGGGTCGAGAACGGACAGATAACCGTCATAGATAAAGAATTGCTTTCCTATTATGCGGACGGGATTTCCTGACCGCCCGGGCCCGCACTTATACCCTGAACAGGTGCTCAAACGTGCCGAAGAGCACGTTTACCAGCTGCGCGCGTCCCTCCAGCGATCCGGACATCCCGTACAGCGCGCTGCTTTTCGGCTTTGTTCCGGCCGCGGACTTCGCGTAGCTGACGCCCGCACGGAGATCTTCGACCAGCAGGTCGGCAATGCCTGGCACCAGCGTCTGCGGTACCGTGATGCAGAAGTGGATTCCCGCCGGGTTTTGCAGGCCGTTGAAGCGCCAGCCCTTTGAGCTCAGGTAATCGTTGACATGGAAAATGTCGACCTGCTCCGAACGCATGCTTATGATGAATGTAGCTTTGCCGACAACCTGGATCTCCGGGATCGTCGCCAGGCCTTTTTTGATCTGGTCGGATATTTCCATGATGGCGCGTGCGGCCTCCAGGTATCCCTCCTGCCCGAGTGAGACCATCGTCGCCCAGGTCGAGGCGCTCAGGCCCCCGGAACGGCTCCCGGTCATAGACGGAGAGGCGTAGATGCCTCCCGGCCAGTGTGCCATCTGGAAGAACTGGTACCGTCGCAGCTTCAGGTTGCGGTACAGTACGACCGAGTTTCCCTTGAGCCCGTACCCGAACTTATGGGTATCCGCGGACATGGAGGTCAGGCCCGGCAGACGGAAGTCGAAAACCGGCACATCGTACCCCAGCTTTTCTATCCAGGGGAGGATGAATCCGCCGAGGCAACCGTCGATGTGGAAACCGAGGTCGTGCTCCAGCGCGATTTCCGACAGCTGCTCCATGGGATCAACCAGCCCGTACGGATAATTGCCGGCGCTGGCTACGATCGCGACCGTGTTTTTATTGATAAGCTTTTTCACCTCACCGGGTATGACCAGGTAATCGTCATCGTTGACCGGGGCGAGGACCATCTTTATCCCGAAATATTCGCCTGCCTTATGGAATGCCGGGTGCGCGGTGATGGGGAGTATGATCTCGGGCTCGGTGATCTTTTTTTCAATGCGGGCCCGGTCGCGGTAGACTTTCATGGGCATCATGATGCTCTCGCTGCCACCGAAGGTAACGGTTCCGCAGACCTCATCCTCGGGTTTTAACGCCCGGGGCGCATCGCCGTGCAGCATGGCCGCGGTCATCGCGACTACCTCGCTCTCGAATTTCGACATGCTCGGGCAGAGGTCCACCTGGAGTACGTTAACATGCGAGAAGAGCGAGAAAATCCTGTTGAGAAAGGCGCGGTGCTCGGCGCCGGCATGGTAGAACGTGCCGGATACCTTGCCGTTCTGCCATTTGGCATTTTCCTCTTCAGACATGGTCGAAAGCTCCCTGAATATATCCTCCCGGTCCCTGCCTGTGTCGGGAATACGGTCGTAGCTGGCGAAGCGTCCCTTGTAGGGCTTGAAGGGGTCAACGAATGAGTTTTTGTTTTCTGACATGTCTGAACCTCGTTCTGGATGATTATTTTCTGTTGAGAGCGGTGAATATTTTCTTGTTGCGGGTGAACAACTCCCTGAACTGGGTATAGAGTGCATCATACACCGGTCGCGTCGATGCGTCCGGCGTGTAGGTCTTCGAGATTTTCACCAGGTCCGGGAACTCCTCGTAACTCCGCAATCCCAATTTATTGAGCGCGAGGAGGGCCGACCCACGGAGCGTCGTATGTGTAGGGTCTTCAACCACGTTAATAGGCACGCCAAGAATGTCAGCGTGGATCTGGGCCCAGAGTGCGGAGAGGGCGCCTCCGCCGGCGAACCGGAACGAAGGGAAGGTGCGGCCGGTTAATTTCTCCGCATAGTGGAGCGTCCACCGGCTGTTGTACGCAAGCCCTTCCATGACGGCTCTCGTCATGTGCCCCCTGGTTGAGCTGAGGGACATGTTGAAAAAGCCGCCGCGAATGTCGCCGTTCTCTTCGGGGCAAATGGTGCCGTTCAGCCACGGCATGAATATGATGCCATCGCAGCCGGGCGGCGCTCCCGCGGAAATGGCATTGGCCTTTACGAACGCGTCATAGGGCATGGCCCCGGTGGCAAACTCGTCTTCGGCATACACGATGTTTTTGAGAAAGAACTCGAGCGCCTTCCCGCCGGTCCCCTGTTCCGCAAAAAGAAGATAACGGTCCCTGATGCCGCTCGGCATGGTGGTCATGGTGTGGAACAGGTCGGTTTTCTTGAAGGGGAGATGGCAGGTCAGCACGAGCGAGGTCCCGATGTAAATGATCCCGTCGAAATCCTGGATGGCGCCGGATCCGATAGCGGAGGCATTGGTGTCATACAGCCCGGCGATGACCGGGGTCGAGGGGGAGAGGCCGAGCTCTGCGGCGACCGAAGGAAGCAGGGGCCCGATCTCCGATCTGTTCGGGAGCAGGTCGGGGAACTTTTCTCGGGGCAGGCCCGCCAGCCGGAGGAGCCGGTCATCATATGAGGTACAGCCCCACTTCCGGGCGTCAACGAGGAGCATGGTAATCATGCTCTCCTGGGTAGCTGCAATCTTCCCGGTAAGGCGCAGGTTGAGATAATCTATCGGTTCAAGGAACGTATGCGTTTTGCGGTAAATATCCGGCCGCTCGTGCTTGATAAAAAGGATGTGGCCAATATCGTCCACGCCCGAATGAGTCGGCGCCATCCCGGTAAGCCTGACCCATTGTAGAAGCTTCCGTATCCCATAACCCTGTATGGAGGGGAAGCCCCGTATGATTTCACGGTTATACTGGCCGCCGCGCGTGTCCAGCCAGTGCACGGCATTCATCAGGTGTTCGCCGTTGTCATCGACCGGCACAACGACAGAGAACTGCGATG
>JAKJGD010000414.1 GCA_022704585.1 Spirochaetota bacterium
CCGCCGCACCGGTGGCGAGTCCAAGCATAACACGGCAGGCATGCACAAAAAATGAGCTGACCATCCAGATACCGGTCCACCAGAGCACCTGGGCCATGAAGAAAGAGAGGACGGCATGGTTGCGCAGGGCCCCGGCAATAAGACCCAGTGCCGGCCGTTCATGCCCGCCGGGGTCACCTTCGCGCGTGCCCAGCGTCATCGCGGCAACCGGGACGGCGGTGAGGCCTATCGCCCAGAGAAACGGGGTATGCGAATCCGTCACGCCAGAGCCGGCCCCCAGCAGGAGGTAGCTTATGATGCCGGTGCCGCCCACCATGAACATGATGCCCGATGCCGTGCCCCGCTGCTCCTCCGGCGTAATGTCCGGGAGCAGGGCGAAGTAAGGACCGACCGCAGAAAAAAAGCCTGCGTACAGGAGGAGCGTGAGCGGCACGGCCGCGGCCGCGCTTTCAGCAAACGAGAGGGCGCAGATGGCGGCGATCGTAACCGTCCACCCGCATGCGATGAACGGGATGCGGCGGCCCCATCGCGTTACGGCACGGTCTGATACGGAGCCCGCAAGCACCGGCGCCACCGCGCCGAATATTCCCGCCGAAGAAAGTATGATGCCCGTGAGCCCGGCCGATCCGGTCAGGTCGAGGAGGCGAAGCGGCATGGTTGAAGAGTTAAAGCCCCAGAAGACCTGGATTGCAAAGAGGCCCAGCGAATACACGACAAGCTCTGTAATGGTGCGGCGGTGGGGTGCCATGGACATGCTCCGGTCGGACATGGTAGTCTGCAGGCACTCTGATCGGTGATACGGAAAAGTGCAAGAACGTTTTATTAAAATATATTATGAACACTCATGGAAATAATTAAAAAAGTCTCTAAGCAGAGCGCGCAGAGAACGCGGAGGACATATTGCTGGAAAAACATGCAAAGTAAAACAAAACAAAAAAAATCGGGCTGGCTTTTTAGTATATATTAATTCATTCTAAATGTCAGTCCTTATTTCTTTCCTCTGGGCCCTCAGCGTTCTCTGCGTTGATAATTAGACGGTACCTGCTCACAATTGGTTTAATGCATAAACCTGGAGTCTTATTCTTCTTGACACCTGCACATTCGACGTTTATATTTTTTGCATTATTTCTTGCCGTTGTCGTCATCCTTAGCCGAACAAAGGAGCGATCATATGAAAGCTATTATAGCCTCTGTTGTTGCTGTCGTTTTAGCCCTATTAATGACAGCCGTTTATTCACTGAGCGCCGCGGAAAAGGGACCGTGGATCAAATCGATCGAGGCCACATCGATCCTCGAACAGGAGAAGGGCACCTATACCGACGGCAACATCATGGACCTGACTGACGATTCCTGGTGCGAAGGCGAAAAAGACGCGGGCCTCGGCGTAAGCATCACTATCAAGCTGGACCACACCAGGTCGGTCGGGGAGCTGTATATAAAGAACGGCATGGGAATTGCGAAGTACTGGGCCGCCAATAACAGGATCAGGGAGTTGAAAATAAACGGTAAAACCTATACTCTCAAGGATGAACCGGGATTCCAGAAGGTCAGCCTGTCCGGAGTAAAAGCGGATGAATTAAAGCTCGAGATCGTGTCCGTGTACAAGGGATCCAGATATAACGACACCTGTCTCGCTGAAGTCGGGTTCTCCGACCCGGGGAGTGGTTTCAACCGGCGTGACAACTATTCTAAAATAACCGGCAAATCATGGGCCGTGTCGCTGGGCCTCGAGGGCGACGTCATCACATTTATCGACGGATTCCTGATGTACACCGATGTGGTACCCTGCGGGGATGAGACGTGCCCCATATCCGCGGCCGGGAGCTGCAAGCCCCTCGGAGCCAGCCATTATGAATGCCGGTTCTTCGAGCAGTGCCGGGGCACCTATGATCCGAAGCTGAATCCACACGGGAAAATATGCACATCAATGAATGATACCTTCACGCTGGACGTCTCGACCGGCGTGCCGGTGATCACGATGAAGGGTAAGAAGGCCACGCTTAAACTTTTTGATTGATCGTGCAGCCCTGCTGTTTTTTTCTTAATAATTGATCTGGGTCAATGACAATGACGTTTTATACCGGTACCATCAATATATGTTTTTCATCTGAATTTCGGCCGGATACAGGACAGAGGGTCCGCGAGGGAATGGTTAAAGGGAATGGTTAAAATGGATAATAGCTCAAAGAACATCGTCATCATCGGTGCCGGGTTTGCCGGCCTCTGGGCAGCTAAGGAGCTGTTTCATGTGAAGGGGGCCCGTGTGACCCTGATCGACCGGAACAATTACCACACCTTTCTGCCGCTCCTGTACCAGGTGGGAGCAGCAGAGGTCGAGCCGGAGCAGATCGCCTACCCGGTGCGGACCCTTCTCCGTGGCAACAGGAATGCCTCGTTTCTCCGCGGCCATGTCACGCTCGTCGACTATGACGGGAAGTTTGTCGAGTGCAACGGGCAGCGGGTCCCCTATGATTACCTGGTCATTGCGACGGGAAGCAAAACCGATTACTTTTCCGTGTCCGGGGCGGAGCGTTATGCCTTTCCGCTGAAGACACTGGACGACGCCATGGTGCTCCGCAACCACATACTCTCATGCTTCGAGCGCGCGGCCTACATCGACGATCCGGCGCGCCGGAAAAAGCTTCTGTCGTTCGCAATCGTGGGCGGCGGCCCAACGGGCGTCGAGTTCACCGGCGCCCTGTCGGAGCTGGTCCGTGGGCCCATGAGAAAGGACTTCACCGGCTTGAAAATGAGCGACGTTACCGTGACCCTTGTCGAATCTGCTGACCGGCTACTCGGGATGCTTTCGCCGAAGCTGAGCTCGTATACGGCCGCACGACTCGCGAAAATGGGCGTGGCGGTGCGGCTCTCAACGAGGGTATCCGGTATCTCGGCTGCAGGCCTCTCGTTTGGCGACGGTTCTACGCTTGCGACGGATACGGTTGTCTGGACCGCGGGCGTGAGCGGGGACGCGCCGCACACAGAGAGGCCGGCGCCGACCGGGCGCGGCAGCAGGATAATGACCGCGCCAGACCTCAGGGCCGAAGGGAAGCCGGG
>JAKJGD010000415.1 GCA_022704585.1 Spirochaetota bacterium
TCGCGACCGCCGTTTCCGGCGGCCCGTCAAACGGCGCGAAACCGACGAACCATGCGTGCTGAGAAAATTTCTCCTGGCGGATGGAGCGCGTCTGGGCCGTACCGGTCTTGCCCGCAACCGGCACTTTCAGATACCCGAGGCGGCCCGATGTCCCGCTCATGACGCCGAGCCGCATCCCCTTCTTGACCGCCTGCAGGGTAAGCGGCGAGAGGGGCAGCTCCCGTATCTTCTGCCGGTGAAACGACTTGATCACGCGGGCGTTGTCGTTGGTCCGTATCTCGCGTATCACTTCCGGGCGGTACACGATGCCATTGTTCACCAGCGCGGCTATGAAATCGCACATGCCGATCGGCGTCACATGCAGAAAGCCCTGCCCGATGGACATGTTGACCGTGTCGCCGTCGAACCAGGGCTGCCCGAACGCCTTGTATTTCCACTGGCGCGACGGGACGAAGCCGGCGACCTCGCCGGGGATATCGATCCCGCTCTTCTGGTTGAGGCCGAAGTCCTCGGCATACCGCATGATGACCGATGGCCCGGTCAGGAGCCCGAGCTGGTAGAAGTAGACGCTGCAGGATTTCGCTATCGCCCAGTAGAGGTCGACGGTCCCGTGCACGTCATAATCGTAAAAATCATGGTCCTTGTACCCTTTCAGGGTGTATTTCCCGGGACAGAAATACGATTTCTCGGGCGTCGCCTTCTCCGTCTCCAGCGCCGACACTGCAGTGACGAGCTTGAAGGTGGATGCGGGAGGATACTTGGACTGGATCACGCGGTTGAGAAACGGCCGCTCCTTATCGGTCTGGAGCTGCTTGATTATTTCAATGTTGTTCTTTGAAATGATGAGGTTCGGGTCGTAATCCGGCTTGCTGACCAGCGCAATGACCTCGCCGGTCGAGGGCTTGATGACGATGGCCGCGCCCTTCATGTCCTTCATCGAATCGTAGATCGCGTTCTGGATATTGTAGTCGATCGTCAGGACCATGTTGTTCCCGGCCACCGGCGGGGCACCGACCTCTTCGCCCTCCGTCCGCTGGCGCACGTCAACGATGCGGCGCACGTACCCGTCACGGCCCCGGAGGATCCTGTCGAACTGCTTCTCGATGCCGGCTTTGCCGATCTTCTGATAATGCTTGTACCCTTCCGTCTTCAGCCGCCGGTACTCGTCGCGGCTTATGCTCCCCACGTAACCGACGACGTGGGCGAACATCTCGCTGAAGTTGTACACGCGCACCGAGGCGTCCTCCCAGTCTATGTTGGGGAAGCGGTCCTGGTGCGAAGCGATCTTTACAATGGTGTCGAACTCGACGTCTTCCTTGAGGACGACCCGTTCCCATGGGTTGCCGGTGTTTATCTCGCCCAGTATCTCTTCTTTATTTACGCCGAGAACGCGCGCGAGGAGATCAAGAATCTCTTCCAATTTTTTTTTTGATTTGAACTTGGCAGGTATGGTCGTTATGTTGAAGGAAGGCCGGTTTGAAACGACGACGACGTTCCGCTCCCCTTCCTTGAAGTTCCTGTCGTAAATGTCGCCCCGCGCCGCCGGGATGGGAATATTGCTTTCCATGTTGAGGCGCGCCTTGACCGTGTACTCCCGCCCCTGGAGGAGCTGCAGGTTGACCAGCTGGAGCAGCAGGAGCCCGAAGACCACGGACGTCACGATCATGTAAAAATACATCCTGACCCGGAAGGCTTCCTGGAGAGTCGCCCGAAGGGATGATTGCATCAGCATCTTACCGGTACCCCTCACGATCCAGTTCGCTTTCGAAAATCTTGTCGTAGAGGAAGAAGAGCGGGGGCGCGAGGAGGGCGTTGTAGAACGCCTCGGGTAGAATGATGCTCAGGACGGATGATGCCGTGGCCTCATGAAACACGTAACAGAGGAACAGGGTTATGATCCCCTTTACCAGGGACGCGATGAATATAAACAGGGAGATTGTCAGTATGCTGCTCTTGAATATAGAACGGCCGAACATGCCGGCAACGAACGCGACGACCACTTTCGGAAAGGCAAGGAGCCCGAGCGGCGAGTTCGAGACCGCGTCGTGCAGGAGGCCGCTGATGAATGCGGTCACCTCACCGTAAAAAGATCCGAAGCTGTAGGAGACGTAGACGACAATGATAAAGATAAGGTCGGGCTTGACCCCGGCGATGCGGAGAACGTCGAACGAGGGGTGCCCCTGCACGAGCAGCGATATCAGGACGATTACGCCCGTGAAAACATATTTCAGTATCATTCCGCTTTCTCTTTCTCCGCCGCTTTTTCTTCCTCGAAAATCTCGAACAGGTCCTTGTCCATGTCCTTCTTGATGACGAACACGTCCTCCGCCAAATCATAATCGATGATCGGTTTGATCATGGCCCGCTGGTACGCGCTTGATTCGAGCGAGTACGCCTTGATGACAGTGCCCACGATCAGGCCGGCAGGAAACACGCCGCCCTGGCCGGAGGTTATCACGATGTCGCCGAACTTGACAAAGGCGGCCCGGCTGATGTAATCCATCTTGCAGAGGTTCGAGTTTCCCGAGTACCCGCTCAGGAGCCCGGGGAAGCGGCTTTCCTGCAGCTTCACGCCGATCCTGACGTCCGGCGATATGATCGGCGCGATGCGGGATATGCTCCGCCTGACCTCTATGATCCTGCCCACCACGGCCTTCTGGCCTCCCTGGTAGGCGATGACCGGCATGTTTTCGCTGATACCGTCCGAGGAGCCCTTGTTGATTATGATGGTACGAAACCAGTTGTCCGGGTCCTTGGAGATGACCGACGCGGGGATCGAATCGTACTCGACGCGCTCCTTCATGCCCAGGAGCTCGCGGAGCCGGTCGTTCTCGCGTTTGATCTCGCTCATCTCCTCGGTCATCGACTCGTACTGCTGGAGCTTGGTCCGCGTTTTTTTCAGCTCTTCCCGCACCTCCGTCAGCTCGGTGAAACCGGCCCAGAGCCGCGACACGCCGCCCTGGACGCCGTCATACGCCTTCTGGAACGGCATGGTGATGGCGCTGATCACCCCTTCAAAGGTAAGGGTGAAGGAGCTCGATTGGAG
>JAKJGD010000416.1 GCA_022704585.1 Spirochaetota bacterium
TTCGACTACGACATATTTTTTCACCGGCGACCTTACCCCCGCCGACATGGAGAGCATCTGCGCCGAGCTGCACAATCCGCTTATCCAGAGGAAAAAGGTCCTTTCCGCCGCCGAGTTCGCGCGGCAGGGAGGGTTGGGGGCGGACCTGCCTGTCGTGAGCATCGCGGAGAGGCCCGAGGCGGACGTGGTGGACCTGTCAGTGGGCGAGGACGAGCTCCTGCTGATCGGCAAGGAAGGCATACGGGACCCGGACGGCGCCCGCAGGGGGCCGCTGGCGCTTGACATGCTCTCCATGAAGACCATACGGCATTATTTCGTCGACATGGAAAAGAGAAATCCCACGGATATCGAGCTCGAATCGATCGCACAGACCTGGAGCGAGCACTGCAAGCACACGATTTTTTCGGCCGAGCTGGATGACGACATACCGGAAGGGATCTTCAGGAAATACATACGCGAAGCGACCGTGAGGGTGCGCCGCGAAAAAGGAGCGCGCGACTTCTGCGTCTCCGTGTTCGAGGACAATTCGGGGGGCATTGAGTTTGACGAAAACTATATAGTCTCCGACAAGGTGGAGACCCATAACAGCCCGAGCGCCCTGGACCCGTTCGGCGGCGCCATTACCGGCATCGTCGGCGTGAACCGGGACGCGATAGGCTTCGGCATGGCTGCAAAGCCGATTGCCAACCGGTACGGGTTCTGCTTTGCGGACCCCTTTGACCGCAGGCCGCTCTACAAGAGCAAGGATCCGTCGAGCAAAATGCTCTCGCCCAGGCGGATACTGGAAGGCGTGGTCCACGGTGTCAACGCGGGCGGCAATACCTCGGGCATACCCACGCCCCAGGGCTTCCTCTATTTCGACGAGCGGTACAAGGGCAAACCGCTGGTCTTCGTCGGGACCGTCGGCCTGCTTCCGAAAACGGTGAACGGCAAGCCCTCGTGCAGCAAGAAGGCGATGGCGGGTGATGCCATCGTGATGATCGGCGGCAGGGTGGGGCGCGACGGCATCCACGGCGCGACCTTTTCCTCCGAGGCGCTCTCCTCGGGCAGCCCGGCAACGGCCGTGCAGATCGGGGACCCCATAACCCAGAAAAAGCTCTCCGACGCGATCGTGAAAGAAGCGCGCGACCGGGGACTCTATAATTCGATCACCGACAACGGGGCGGGCGGCCTTTCGTGCTCCGTGGCCGAGATGGCGCGCGAATGCGGCGGCTTCGAGGTCGACCTGGACAGCGTCCCGCTCAAGTATCCGGGCCTCGGCCCGTGGCAGATTTGGCTCTCCGAGTCACAGGAGCGCATGACCGTATCGGTCCCGGGGGACAAGCTGGGCGAGTTCAACGGGCTGATGAAGCGGCGCGGCGTCGAGTCGGCCGTGATCGGAACCTTCACGGCGGGAACGCGCGGCATCGTGCGCTACGGCGGCAAGGTCATCTTCGACATAGACATGGCGTTTCTCCATGACGGCCTGCCGCGGAAGAAACTGTCGTCATCCTACACCAGGCCTGAGCGTAAGGACCCGGATTTCCCCGCGCCCGACGACCTGTCTGCGGCGTTCGAGGAGATGACCGGGCGGCTCAATACCGCCTCGTTCGAGTTCGTCTCGACCCAGTACGACCACGAGGTCCAGGCGAATTCCGTGATCAAGCCCCTGCAGGGGAAGGGGACCGTGAACGGGAACGCGACCGTCATCCGGCCCCTGCTCGATTCGTACCGGGGCGTGGTCCTGTCGCAGGGGCTCTACCCCTCGTACGGCGATATCGACGCCTACTGGATGGCTGCCTGCACGATCGACACCGCGGTCAGGAACGCGGTCGCCGTGGGCGGGAGCCTGGAATCGCTCGCCATTCTCGACAATTTCTGCTGGTGCGACTCGAACAACCCCGAGCGTCTGGGGCAGCTGCGCGAGGCGGCGCGCGCCTGCTACGAATTTGCCGTGGCATACGGCACGCCTTTCATCTCGGGAAAAGACAGCATGTTCAACGACTTCCGCGGCTACGACGAGGAGTTCCGGCAGGCCATGATATCGATCCCGCCGACGCTCCTGGTCTCCTCCTTCGGCGTTGTGGGCGACATACGGCTCTGCCAGACAATAGACTTCAAGGCGCCCGGCGACCTGATCTACGTGATCGGCGGGACCTCCGGGGAAACCGGCGGAAGCGAGTACCTCGCATACGCGGGCGAGAAGAGCACCGGGAAGCGCTGGATCGGCGCGTCAGTACCGCGTGTCGATACCGGGGCCTTCAAGAAGCTGTACCGCGCGCTGGAGACGGCCCTTGCGAAAGGCCTGGTCGCATCGAGCACGAGCGTCGAGCGCGGCGGCCTGGGCCTGGCGCTGGCAAAGTCGTCCATGGCTGGCATGATGGGCTTCACGGCCCGCCTCTCGGATGTACCGGCCGAAACAGGGCGGGACGACTTCATTCTCTACTCTGAATCGCAGGGTCGCGTCCTCGTGTCCGTGGACCCGGCGAAAAAGGACGGGTTCGAGCGGCTCTTCGCGGGGCTCCCGCTGGGCCGCATCGGAAGCGTCACCGGCGGGGACGCCATCGAGATAACCGGGAGGAAAGGAAACCCGGTGGTACGAACCGGGGTACAGCGGCTGATGAACGTATACAAGGGACTGTTCAAGGAATTTTAGGATATATGGCTACACCACGGGTGCTCGTATTAACCGGCTACGGTATCAACTGCGACGAGGAAACGGCCTTCGCCTTCCGCGCCGCGGGCGCCAGGGCCGACATCGTCCATATCAACGACCTGATCGAGAACCGGTCCATGCTCGACAGCTACCAGGTGTTCTCGTTCCCCGGCGGCTTTTCCTATGGCGATGACACCGGCAGCGGCAAGGCCCTGGCCAACCGTATCAAGAACAACCTGGTCGACGAGATCCGGCGCTTTGCGGAGCGCGACACGCTGATGTTGGGGATATGCAATGGCTTCCAGGTGATGGTCAATATCGGCATCGTTCCCGCGCTCTCCGGGTTCACGGGGAGGGCGGAGGCGGCCCTGGAGCACAATAGCACCTTCCGGTACCAGTGCCGGTG
>JAKJGD010000417.1 GCA_022704585.1 Spirochaetota bacterium
GGTCGAGGGGGATGTCCACGCGGAACTTGGGCGGTATGTCGTAAATCAGCATCTCCGGCTGCCCCTCGGACGTCACCTTGTCCACCCGCGAGAGCGCCAGCCCGTAGCCGTGCGTGTATACCAGGTGCAGGTTCTGCCAGGTCTGGCTGTTCCTGGAGAGCCGGTCTATGGACAGCTCCCGCGCGGACAGGTTCACGGCGATCTTGCGGTTATCGATCGTGTACCGGTCCACGTCCACGTCGTTGAAGAAATAGTAGGGCTTGAGCTCCTGCAGCTGCTTGTAGGTCTGCTTGAGAGGCCGCCAGTCCCAGAGCCGCACGTTTTCCAGGGTGTTCCTATTTTTGGCGATGTCCTGGTAGGACAGGTTCTGCTTGTTCGCGAAGGGCATCTCCTTGACCCGCTCGATGTCGTAGGCGATGCGGGTGTACTTGATGTTGTATTCGATGTACGCCTTTTCCTTCTCCAGCTCGTTCGGGTCCACGACGAAGCGCTGCTGGATCGCGGGGAAGATGGTGCCCAGGATGAAGTAGACCGGGATGATGGCTGCCAGGAGGATGAGGGGGAGCCTGAAGCTCCGCTTGAATATGTTGAACAGGAACAAGCCGGCGGCGATGAACGAGATGACCATGGCCGCGTTATAGGCGAGCAGGTTCGCGTTCACGGCCGTGTAGCCGGCCCCGTAAAACTTGCCAATTTTAGAGAAGAGCAGCTCGTACGCGTCCAGCCGGTACCCGAGCCCGTACAGGAACACCATCATCGCCAGGAGGGTCGATATGTGCGCCCGCGCGAAGAGCGAGAACTCGAGCCTGCTGTTCTTGAGCAGTATCCCGCCGTTGATCACGTGGAACACGACGGAAAAGAGCGCCGTGATAACGAGGCAGGACATCAGCCACCCGTACAGGAAACGGAGGAAGGGGAGGCTGAACACGTAAAAGCCCAGGTCCATGGAGAAAATCGGGTCTTTCGGGAATCCCTCGAACGGCACGGCGTTCATGTACAGGAGGAATTCCTTCCAGAAGGAAGACGCGCCCAGTCCCATGAAGAAACCGCCGGTCAGCACCCCGATCGCCAGGATGATGAAGAGCGCGCGCTTCGGCGAGCCCAGGAGCGGGAGCTGGAGGCGGCTCAGGATGTTGCTCGCGAAGATCCTGCCTTTCCCGCCCAGTATGCGGATCAGGAGAAAGTTGAAAGAGAATATACCGACGAATATCAGGCCGAAGAGCAGGTGCACGTTGAACTTGGTGAAGAAGAGCACCCAGAATATCTCCAGGCCGTTGTATATCCGGAACCATTCGTAATCCGTATAAAACCCCGACAGGGAGGAGAGAATAACGTAGATAATGACAAAAATGGTTATCGCGAAGATCAGTTTCTTGTTCATGACGGGTTCCCGGTTATGAGTAGTATCGCGCAGGGGCCGGCGCGTTGGGAGCAGGGTACATACACGGACCGGGTTAATCAAGCGATTTTTTCGGGGCCGGAGGGCCTTTTCCGTCAGGGTTTCCGGTGTCTTTTTTACTTGCCGATTCGACGCGGGGAGGGTAGTGTTGGCGGGATGCCTGTTTTTCTATGTAAATTGTTGGTATTGCCGGTAGTCATTGCGAGGAGTCCCGATGCAATCGGGATGACGAAGCACCCTTCGACTCACTTCGACAGGCTCAGTGCAAGTCGCCCAGGGACCGGTCGGTTGCCGAGCGTAGCCGAGGCGCGCTTCGCTCCGCCCGCGATGACATCCGGAGAGATTATTCCCTGAGAGAAATGAGACTATGGACTGCACGGACAATCCGAACAACGGGAAAAAGATGATCGCGAAAAAGGTGCTGGGCGTAAAGTCCTTCATGGTGATGGACGTGATGGCCCGGGCCGAAGAGCTGGAGCACGAAGGAAAGGACATCATACACCTCGAGGTCGGCGAGCCCGATTTCGAGACCCCGGAGGTCGTGCGCGAGGCCGCGATCGGGGCGATCCGCTCGGGCAAGACCCATTACACGCACGCCATGGGCATGCTGGAGCTGCGCGAGGAGATCTGCGCCTTTTATCACCGGGAGTACGGCGTGGAGGTCAGCCCGGACCGGGTGCTCGTGACCTCGGGCACGTCGCCGGCCATGCTCCTCATGATGCTCTCGATCCTCGAGCCGGATGAGGAGGTGGTCCTCTCCAACCCGCACTATGCCTGCTATCCCAACTTCATCGAGGCGGTGGGCGGCCGCGTCGCCGAGGTGCGCACGCACCCCGACGACGGGTTCCGGTACCGGACGGAGCAGATCCGCGCGGTGCTCACGAAACGGACCAAGGCCATACTTATCAACTCGCCGTCCAACCCGACCGGCATCGTGATGACGGAGAAGAACCTGGAAGAGATCGCCGGGTTTGAGGGCCAGTTCATCCTCTCGGACGAGATATACCACGGCCTGGTGTACGGGGGCCGCGCGCGGTCGATCCTCGAGTTCACGGACCGCGCCTTCGTCATAAACGGCTTTTCCAAGCTCTACGCCATGACCGGGTGGCGGCTCGGCTACCTGATCTTCCCGAAAGAGTTCTCCCGCGTCATGGAACGCCTGCACCAGAACTTCGCCATATCCGCGAACAGCTTCGTGCAGGTTGCGGGCATCGCGGCCCTGCGCCACGCGGGTCCCGACGTCGAGAAGATGAAGCGGACCTACAACGAGAGGCGGGTGTACATGATCGGGCGGCTCAGGGAGCTCGGGTTCGAGATCCACGTGGAGCCGACCGGAGCTTTCTACGTGTTCGCGGACGCGCGCCGCTTCTGCACCGACTCGTACAAGGAGGCCTTCAGTATCCTGGACAAGGTGCGGGTGGGGGTCACGCCCGGGATCGATTTCGGATCCGGCGGCGAGGGCTTCCTCCGCTTCTCGTACGCGAACTCCCTGGAGAACATCAAAGAGGGGCTGGACAGGATCGCGGAGTATATGAAGACGAGGGGATGATTTTCTTTTTCTGCCCGGCGCGTTTGGCGCCTATCCGACAGGAGCGTGGAATACAGGATGAGAGTTTCCTTTCCGTATGGCACGGGATTTC
>JAKJGD010000418.1 GCA_022704585.1 Spirochaetota bacterium
CCCGCCGTTCAGGACCAGCTGGCCGATCCGGGCGAAATCGCGTGCCGTTGAATTGAAGCAGCAGAACGCTTTCTCCGTTCCGTCTTTCCTGTCCAGGCTCCAGAGCGCGGCTTTGCCGGCGCCCAGCGGCTTCCAGAGCTTCTCGGACGCGTACTCTGACAGCGTTTTCCCCGTGGCCTTCATGACGATAAGCCCCAGCATCTGCGTGCTGCCGCTCTGGTAGTTGAAGCGCCTGCCGGGGATCTCGACGACCTTCAGGCCCCGCACCAGTCCGTCCAGGTCGTTGCCGAAATAGGATTTCGTCGTGACCGAGAAAAGGCTGGAGTAGCTTTCGTCCCATTCGATGCCGGAGCTCATGGTCAGGACGTCCCTGACGGTCACCTGCGCCGCGGGGCCCTGCGAGAATTCCGGGAGGTAATCTCCCACCGGCGCGTTGATGCTCCGTATGCTGCCCTCGTCCAGCGCGATGCCGACCAGGAGGCTCACGATGCTCTTGGCCGCAGAGAACGAGTTCGAGATTGAATCCTTCTCGTACCCCTTGTAGTATTTCTCGTAGATGATCCGGTTATCTTTCACGATCAGGAAGGCCGTGGTCTTGAGCTCCGTCATCAGGCGCGAAGCCTCTTCGGGGACCTCCTTCTCGTTGCAGCGGGGGCTCACGGACCAGGGGACCGGCGAGCCCGCCTCAACGGTGCGGTTTTCAAAGATCCGGTAATCGTCTATGCGCGCTTTCATGCGTATGAGAGCGCGCTGCATGTGCACCGGGAGGATCGCATACGTGATGCCGACAATGGCAAGGACGCTGATGATGGCCGTGATAATTTGTTTCCGTTTCATGATGATGCTCCTGGCGTATGGACGTGAATGAAACGAGACGAGTGAATATGTGATGCATAGGATACCCCTCCGGATGGGCCGTGTCAACGATTTATTTGCGGCGGGAATGTCCGGCATGCCGAACATCTCCTTTTTTCAGTGACCCTCGTCCGAGACCAGGAAAAACGGGGATGTTTATGCTCTCATTCAGGTAACCACCCCTGTGATATGATTTCATAAATCGTACCAAGGTGCACAATATGAAAATACTGATTGTGTGTATTCTGTTCCTGTCGCTGCTTGTCGCTTATGCCCTGTGGTCCGGGCTTTTCATTAAGGTTCATGTGGAAAGGATGGTGAGGGGGCCCTTTAACCTTGTATATGAAAACCAGGACGGCTCTTATTCGGGCCTCAGGGCCCGATCGCGCGAGCTGGCCGCACGTCTTGAAAAAGATTACGGCATACGGCCTATAGCCCGTGTCATCGCCTATCACGTTGATCCGAGGAAAACGCCGAAACAGGAACTTCGGGCTTTCTTCGGGTGTGTTGTCAGCCCCGATGACAGCAAGGCTCTCCTGCGGAAAAATGCACCCTTCAATGTGAAACTCTGGCCAAAGCATATGTTTAAAAGGGTCACATTTCCGCTATCCGCGGCGTTGTCTGTGTGGATCGGAGAAATAAAGGCATATCCGGCGATAGACGATTATAACAAGATGCGGGACGCATACTGCGGCACTGTCATGGAAATTTATGACGAGAATAACCGAATCATCGAGTATCTTCAACCCGTGGAAAGTAATGGAGAGTTCTCGAAGATAGTGAATGGTGTTGTCAGGAAGCAGGCAGGCCGGTAGGCGACCCGGGCGGTAACACGCATAATTACCTCCACCCCGACAGGGAATGGAGTCTGATCCCCGCAGTCTCACCCGCGTCCAGGGAAAATTTACATCCTCTCCCCTGTTTTTGTGTTGAAGATTGTTGTGCGATATCCCATTGTTGTTCCGAAGTTTTGCGAGAAGACCAATACAGGGCATCTGCGGGAACGAAAGCGCGATCAAAATGAAAGCGGGCCTTTTCATGGCACGCAATATATAATGCTATGAATATCGAAATCAACCACCTGTTTTTGAAAGTATTGACGAATTCCCTTGATACCGGCCAGACCAATTATCTCGGGGAGCGGCTGGACCATACATTCAATGTATACCGGGTATCGGGCTTTCACGATAACGCACCCCTGCCCAGGAGGACGGCCGCTGAAGTCTTGCTCAACTACTTTAAATCAGAAGAAAATATCGTCCGCCTGTTCACCGTCATGCTGGAAAACGAAGGGAAGCGCTTCTACAATGCCGTGCTCAAGGTATGGGGCAAGCAGGAATTCATAAACCTGCTGCTGAAAAACAAGTGGATATACGACCCCGAGGTCAAGCGATTCCTCCTGGACCCTTTTTACGAGCACGAGATCAATCTCCTGAAAAAAATACGCATCCTGGACCTTCGCAAAAAAGTTGACATCCCGGCCATCATCAGGGAAATCAAGAATGCCAGCGCCGCCCTGAGCATGAAGGACCTCGAGTGGCGGATAACGATCCGGCTTTACGACATGGAGTCCCAGATAGGGGAGCTCATACGGAAAATCCTGGACATGCTGCTTGCACGCCAGAATCTGCAGGACTACACCCACGAAATGTACGCGTGCCTTAAAGAGCTGGCCATCAATGCCAGCAAGGCGAACTACAAGATCCTCTTTGAAAAATATATTGCCCGTCCCCAGAAAGTCTCGCAGGAAAAGGATTATTCCCGCTTTTTGAAAATGTTCCAGGAAGAGATTGAGGAACACGGGAACAGGCGGCTGATAGAGCTGGCCAGGCAGGAGGATCGGTACATAAACATTACCTTCCAGTCCTCCCTCGATTCCATCGCGATATGGGTCACCAACAGCCAGAACATTTCGCTGATCGAAAAGGAGGCCATTCTTAAAAAACTGAAGAGGGGCGAATTCAAGAACAAGGATTCCTTCGGCGAAGAGCCTGAATACGCCGAGGGCGCGGGCTTCGGGTTGAATCTGATCCTGAGCATCCTGAAAAATTATTCCGGCGACGATGAGCCGCTCAAGGTGGTTTTCTATCCTGACTTCATCAAAATAGGCTTTGAGCTGACGAGGGCCGAGTTGACGGCGAAAATCGTGAAGCCGCCTGAAGCGGAAGCGGAGATAGACTCC
>JAKJGD010000009.1 GCA_022704585.1 Spirochaetota bacterium
GACGTCACGGAATTCAACGGGATGAAGAAGGCCTTCGGCGATTCCCTGCCCCCCTTCTCCGGCATTAAACCCTATATCGGCCATACCGTGGGGGCAAGCGGTGTGATCGAGCTTGTCATTATCATTGAATCGATCGCGCGGGGCTTTTTTCCGGCCACGCCCGGGTTCGAGGAGGCCGATGACGAGATCGGCGCGCGCCCCCTGACAGAACCCTTGCCCATGACCGGGGGCACTGTCATGCTGAACTTCTTCGGATTCGGGGGCAACTGCACCTCTTATATCGTCACCAACAAGGACTGAGAACCATGTATATTCATTCATTTTCGCCCTTCATCTGCGATCCAATTGACGACATCGAGGGCCTCAAGGCGGATTTAAAGAACTACACCGACTTTTTCTTCCGCCGGGTGAACAAGTTCATCCTGCTGTCGCTCTTGGGAGTGCACAAGTGTATCCATGGGAAGATGATCGACAGGAACATCGCCGTGTATCTCACGACTGAAAACGGGAACCTGGGCGATACCGAAAACGTGCTCCACCAGATGTACGACGAGAACTCGTTCCCCAAGCCCTTCAACTTCATCAATACCATGAGCAATACCGCGTCCTTTTATGTGGCCCAGAGCCTGAAGTCCCTGGGACGGAGCATCACCGTGTCAAGCAAGAACGTGTCGTTCGAGCGCGGCCTTGAGCTGGCGGCCGTGGACCTCGAGCGCGGCCATGTCAGGGAGGCCCTCGTCGGGGGCGTGGACGAGGCCGTGATATCCCGCGAACATTTCATGAAGAAATACGATACATTCTATCATGATACCAGGTTCGTGGAAGGAAGCAGCTGGCTTTATCTTACCGTTGAAAAAAACGGCTCCATTGGTGAGATTACCGGGATTAGGACATGTCAATCACGGGAAGCAGCCATTCAATGGATACAGGACAAAACAGGGACCCCCTCAGTCATTGCCTTCGGTATTCTGATACCACCCGTAGAAAAAGATATTTTCAAAATGGGGTGCAAGGCTGAAACGGTGTTGGACTATCTTGGTGGATATGGTTATTACGATACCGCAGCATCATTCGCCACTGGGAAATTCCTTGAGTCAGCCACGGGCGGGACCTTCGCCCATATCAACAAAAACATACACGGAAGCTACGTAATTTTTACCTGCAAAAAGTATTGAAAACGGAGCGCTGCATTTTTCAAATAGGGATCCATCATTTCCACTTTATTTTTTTCAGCAATAGATAAGCCGCCTTCTCTTCCTCCGCGCATTCGCGATATAATTGGGCAGTTTTTTCAAGATCCACCTCGTCGGTTTTACCCTGGATGAACTTCCCGCAGGTTGAAGCGGCAAGCCTCCACTTGTCCCCGATCGCCACGAATTTTTTTGAGGCTTCCAGGAGCTCCGGGATCTTCAATATATCGTAGGCTTCACGAAGAAAGGCCGCATATATGTACCGGAATCCTCCGCCGCCGGTGCCGACCTCCTCCTGGAAAAGGACTATGTGGTAGAAAAGACCCCTGACAAACTTAGTGTTTGGATTTTTCTGGAGCCGCTGTATCATCCTTGCAAAGGTTTTAATTCCAAGGATTCCGTAATAGGGGAACATCGGCTGCAGCATCATGAAGAGAACGCGTTTGATCGATTTTCTTATCGCTTTTTTATAATCTATCGTTTCAGGAAACTCAAGGGGATAAAACATGAAACCTTTCGGCGCCTGAGGTCCCCTGGAAAAACGTGCCATCTTAAGATCATCACGGTGAACCCTTGTCATATGGTCCCACAGGGGATCATTGATCAGGTATTCATCCCCCTCCTTGCCGGTGACAATGGTCATGTGACTATTGTTGGGAATACGGAACTCCCCCAGAAAATATTTCAGATAGGCCACGGAACCCTGGATTCCAACCGGTTTGCCTTCATCCAGCAGCCGGTCCAGCTCTTTCATGGCCTCCTCTTCCTGATTGTAATCATAGGTCTTGATGCAGAATTTGATGCCGAGGCGTTTTTGCACTCCCTTGACTATGCTCTGAGGAAGCATCCGCCACGAGATCAGGGGCCTGCCCCAAATCTTGACGAAGGGGAGGTACACGAAACCGATATTGCTGGAGATGCCGAAGGCCATGGGTTCCGATAGGTCAAAGCCGTAATTGGTCACAACGGAGGAAACGGACCCTGACTCGCAGTGCCCCCCCTGGTAATGCCTGTATGGTTTCTGGGCTATTGCTTTTTTCATGATAGGGTACTCTTGAATTTCATGATAATTTCAACGTCAGTGTGCAGGATATGGGCGTACCGCGCGAGGGTGGCATCGTCCAGTTTTTCGAATCCCTTAGGTGTTAAATGCTTTTTCACTTTTCGCCATGGTATCTCGGTAAATTGGGCCAGGCCGACAGGATCCAGATATGCACAGTACATGAAGTATTCAAGCGGTGATGACTGACCATTTTTAATTCTTTCCTTTGCCTGTTCCGCCAGTTCCCTGAACTCCTCCTGGAGATTGAGTCCTGCATAGTATCCCGGATCCCATCCATCTGATTGAACTTTTTCAAATTTACCCTCGTCATTCTCCGCGTATTGGACAAGGGTTGTCTTGAGCATCCTTTTACCGTCTTGAGGAACTTCTTTAACTTTCATATTAACACCCTGTTACATGATTCAGTACCTTTATTTCAAAATATGTTTTTGTCAACATAAAATCCAGCGAAGAATCCCCTGTAATCCTGATGGATTACCAACTTATTGATCACAGTACATTACCATATCAACCTGTCATTTCGAACGAAGCGAGAAATCATTCCCCGGTTATTTATAAAAGATTTCTCAATCGCTGTGCTCCTTCGAAACGACAATACGCCATATGTTTGTCTAATTTCTAATAGGTCCAAACAGGATGACAGGGATTGCTTAATTGAATTTATGTTGACTATATCACTGCAAACAGTACACTCAAAAAACTGCTGTAGAATATGTTCATCAATAATCTAATTATCACGAGGTTATCATGGAAGCAGATAAATGGTGGAGCACCTGGGCCCCGGTTTGGGACCATATCGAAGACAGGCATTTCGGCACCACGACCACCGAATTACTTATGGACCAGATAAAACCTGAAGTCCTGGTAATAGGCGCCGGCCAGGGGCTTATCGTACGGTATTTAAAGAATAAAGGCATCAGCGCAACGGGCCTTGATATTAATCCCGACATGGTCAAAGTCGCGAAAGATAAATATGATCTCGCCATAGTTGAAGGCGATGCCGGAAAACTGCCCTTCCAGGATGATTCATACGCCACCGTTATTATTTCTTCGGGCGTGGTCGATTACGGAGCCGATGAAGCAGCCATTACCACCTTCATAAACGAAGCGAAAAGGGTCTGCCGAAGGGGCGGAAAGATCCTGGCGGCCTTTTATAAAATTACCGGGCGCATTGAAAAAATATACAAGAAGATCGGCGTCATCGATTCGGACAGCATGTACCGCATGAAGAGAATCTTCGAGATCAACGAAATAGCCGAGAAATTCCCCCCTCTCTGCGCCATCCCCATACAGAAATGGACGGGTAAAAGCATGGCGCGGGTCAATTTCGAGTGGCTCATTGTCGGCCTGACGCAGCCAAAGGAATTCAAGACCGAAAGAAAATGGATCAATGCCCTGTTTAAAAACGCCAGGAAAATAGGCCTGGAAAAAAAAGTCATGCTCGAAAGCGTCCCGGACTCGATACCCTATCGCACTACGGTGCAGGTTAAAGAATTAATGGAAAAAATCCATGTCGGGTACCGGGAAATAAAAGAATATGATGATTCCTCGGTCGTGATCATCGAAAAATAGCGTCACGGGCTCTCAATGAAGGCTTGCCGTACCAGGTCCAGTATCTCGGGTTTATCCACAATCGTGTGACTGCACCAGGGCTGTATTGAATTTATATTGACTTCAGCAGAGCGACTGATAGAAAATCAGACTGTTATTGAGAGGCTGCAATCCAATTTTCACGAGATCGGCATGAAAACTGACAGATGGTGGAGCACCTGGGCGCCGGTATGGGATCATATAGAGGACCGCCACTTCGGAACCAGGACAACAGAAGCACTTAGTGACAGAATTACATCCGATGTACTGATAATCGGCGCCGGTCAGGGGCTGATTGTTCGCTACCTGAAAGACAAAGGAATCAGGGCGGTCGGCCTCGACATCAACCCCGACATGGTCAGGACCGCGAAGGAAAAATACAATATTGACATAGTTGAAGGCGATGCCGGCAGCCTGCCCTTCGATGATGAGACGTTCAATACGGTCATCATTTCATCAGGCGTGGTAGATTACGGTGCGGATGAAGCCGCGATTGCACGTTTCATCAGCGAGGCGAAACGGGTATGCCGGATCGGCGGAATAATATTTGCGGCATTCTACCGCATAGTGCCGCCCATAGAAAAGATATACCGGCAGATCGGCGTAATCGACAATCATAACATCTACCACATGATACGGATCTTCGAGGTCAACGAGATAGGCGCACGGCGCCCGTTCAAATGCATGTACCGGATACATCAATGGTCCGGCATGGACCTCATTCGGGCCTTTTTTTACTGGACATGGGTGGGTATTACCCTTCCGAAAGAATTCATGGGCGAACGGGACTGGATCAACGACATTTTCAGAAAGGCAGCGGAAATGGGTATTGAGAAAAAAACCCTCCTCGACAGCGTGCCGGATAAAATTCCATACCGTGCCAAAACCGACATCGAGGCGCTGCTCGGCAGGATCAATGTCCGGTATCGCGAGATCATGGAATTTGACGACTGCTCTGTCGTCGTCATAGAGAAAGCATAGGCCACTCAATGTGCCATGCTGCCGGTCAGCGGACTGCTACCGGTCGAGCGGTCACTTCCACTTTATCTTTTTCAGGATGAGATAGACTTTTTTCTCGGATTCCGCCCATTCCCGCACGAGTGCGGCCAGGGGCATGAGATCGAAATCGTCCTTCCTGGCCTTCACGATTTGCGCACATACATTGGCGATATTCCGCATGAGGCCCGCAGTCTCGGCCATCTGCATCTTCGCCTCTTCAAGCTCCGGGATGCCGAGGAGTCG
The DNA here is from genome assembly GCA_022704585.1 of Spirochaetota bacterium. The sequence goes on from JAKJGD010000009.1 coordinate 5,086, forward strand.
GGAAGCCTCCTGCAAGAACGCCGCGAACATGTAGCGGAACCCGCCGCCGCCCGTGCCCACTTCCTCCTGGAACATGAGCAGGTTGCCCAGGAAGCCGCGCACGTACTTCTTGTCCGGACTCCTATGGAGCTTCTCGATTTTCCGCGCGAGGGTTTTGATTCCCTTGATCCCGACGATCGGGAAGATCGGCTGGAGCATCATGCTGACGGTCTGCTTTATACCCTTCTGTATCGCGTGCCGGTAGTCTATCGAAGCGGGGACCGATTCAGGGTAGAATATAAAGCCGCGCGGCGCGAACATACCTTTCTCGAAACGTGCCTTGCGCAGATTTTCGGCGTTGAGTCTCATTGGATGATCAATCATAGAGTCGCTGATAAGGTAATAATTCCCTTCCTTTCCGTAAATTACAATTGTGTGACCGTTGAAAAAGACGCGAAATTCGAGTTTTAAATATATGAGATAGTTCATGCAGGTCTGCAGACCCACCGGCTGGCCCTGGGCCAGGAGCGCGTCCAGCTCATCCATTGCTTCCTGCTCGTCGCTATACGTTTTCGTTACGAATTGTATTCCAAGCCGCTTCTGAATTTTTTTCAGAATCATGCTCGGCGGCATACGGTAGGATATCATCGGGTGACCCCACACCTTGACAGGGGGAAAGTAAAAAAAAATGAGTGCACTGGCGATCCCGAATATCAGCGGCTCAGAAATTTCGAGTCCTGAATTCTTCAGCATGTTACAGACGGCCCCTGATTCACAGTGGGCCGCCTCATAATGAACGTATGTCCGGTCATCTTTCTTGTTCATGTCAATCATACCTTGTAATTCTTTATCGTATCAATGTCGATCAGAAACGCCTGTGCGTAACGCTGCAACACGTCGTCACCCAGGGTTTTAAAAACGCCCGGTTTCATATGCTTTTTCACCTGCCGCCGGGAATAGCCGGTCAGGGCTATGACCAGCTCGATCTCTATATTAGCTTGATGCATGAAATACTCCAGCGGCGACGTCTTCCCCTGCCTGATCCGCTCCCGCGCATCTTCGGCCCGGTCCCGGTACATATCAAACAGGTTCTCTGCAACGATGACCCCGTATTCAGTCATCTCCTCATACTCCTCGAACACATTTCCCCTGCCATCCACCGTATACCTGACCCGCCTGCTATTTGCATCAAACAGATTACCGTTCTTATCAGTATCAAGAATTTTCATGAATCACTCCAATTCCGCCGTTATTGATTCACTTGATCCGCTCCGTCTATCGCCGAGCCGAAGGCCTGCCGCATAAGGTCGCGCCGCCGGGGCTTGTAGGTACCCAGAGTCCGCTCCCGCTCAACAACCTTCTGGATGAGCCGGAACATCTTGTACTGCTGCGGCTCGTCCTGGTAGAAACGCTCCCACGCGAAGTAGTAGAGTTCCTGGAGCCGCTCCGGGCTCAGGAGCTTCGGCCGGTACACGACCCTGCCGGCATTGTAGTTGTTCCAGTCGCGGTCGGTGATCCGCTTCTGCTTGACCATGTCGTCCCAGGCCTTGGTGTGCGGAAACGGTGTGAGGACAGTAAATTCCGCCAGGTCAAGGTCGATCTCCAGGAGAAAGTCGATGAGCCGCTTGACGTACTCCTCGTCGTGGTTGTCCATGCCAAGCAGGATCGTGCCCTCGACCGCGATGTCGTGGTCGTGGTAGCGCTTGATGCGCTCCTTGATGAAGTCCGACGTGTCGAACACGGCCTGGTACACGTACCAGGCGCCTGCCTGCCGCGCCATGTCGAGCACCTCTGGCTTGTCCTCTATGGTATGGCTGCACCAGTTCTTCTTCAGGGGAATCATCTCCCGGAAGAGATCGAGCTCCCATTGCGTATCCTGTGCCAGCGAATTATCCACCACGAAGAGCCGGTTGTTGTCCACCAGGGCAATTTCTTCAATGGCCTTATCTATCGGGCGCGGTCTGAATTTTCGTCCGCCCAGATAGGCAACGGCACAGGGATAGCAGTTGAACCGGCAGCCGCGCGAGGCATGGACCAGGTCAACCATCTGCACGCCCTTGTAATAATAGAGGTCGCGCTTGTATATGCTTCGCCGTGCCGGGCCTACGCTCTCGATCGGGGGAAGGTCCGCGATGTAATTATACACGCTCTTGAGGGCGCCGGTCCTGAAATCGGTGAACACCTCCTCCATGTGTCCCTCGGCCTCCCCGAGGAAAACCGCGTCCGCGTGCTGGAGCGTCTCCTCGGCATGCAGCATGGTCGAGATGCCGCCGAAGATCACCTTAACGCCCCGTTTCCGGTATTCGTCCGCAATGGCCCACCCCCGCTTGACCTGCGTGGTAAGCATCATGGATATGCCCACGAAATCCACCGGGTCGTCAAAGCTGAAAGATTCCAGATTCTCGTCAACGAACTCAACGTGGACATAATCAGGAAGCGCGGCAGCCATGACCGCCGGGCCGTGTGGCGGCAGGTTGAAGGTGGTCTGCTCCGGGAGCTTTTCCCAGCGCGGATAAATGAGCCTGAATTTCATGGACAACTCCTTTTTCGATTCACATCTCCCTGGTTTTATCAGGGAGTGTCAAGCATTTTCAAAAATTGATCATACGATCATATTGTTCAAACGGACGCGTAATGTAAATAAATATTCCGAATACTTGTCCGGAGGAATATATTTTTACCATCAATCAATTTCATCCGGGGGCCCTGTTCCCGGTTTTCATGATGTTTTTCATCGATATTGATTTTAACTGCTTGCAATATTTTTTTAATTGCACAGTATATGTATAATCACGGAAAGCCCATGCCAACTAAAAAGAAACCGGGAAAGGCCACTCCCCATGTCTCTTCACGGGCGCCTAAGGATAAGTATAAGGTACTCTTCGAGAGCTCTGCTACAGCCAATGCAATCATCGCCGAAGACTCGACTATTCTGCTTGTAAATTCAAATTTTGAAAAACTCCTCGGGTATTCGCGCGAGGAGATACAGGGCAGGATGAAGTGGACCTCCTTCGTGACCGAGGAATACCTCGCGGACATGAAAGAATACTATGACCACCGAAAAGAAGAATACAGCACCCTGCCCCAGAGCTATGAATTCAGCGCCAGGGTCCGATCCGGTGAAATCAAACAACTCTATATCAGCATTGCACTGATCCCTGAAACGAATGAAAGCATGATTTCGCTGATCGATATTACCGGGCGCAAAAAGATGGAAGAAGCCCTCAAACAGAGCGAGGAGCGGTTTCGGGACCTGGCGCGGCTCCTGCCCGAGTCGGTGTACGAAGCGGACCTCGAGGGAAGGATCATCTATGTGAACGATGTTGCCCTGGAGCGATTCGGATATACTCGCGAGGATATTTCAGCCGGCCTGACATTACTGAAGCTTGTCCTTCCTGAACAACGGGCCCGGGCTCAGCAGAATATCGGCAAATTATTAAAGGGGGAAAAGCTCGGCCTCAATGAATATATGATAATCCGAAAGGACGGGACCAGCTTCCCCGCCCTGGTCCATTCCACTCCCATAATGCAGAACGGCCAGGCTGTCGGTCTCAGGGGCTTCCTGGCGGACATCTCCAGCATCAAGCGGGTTGAAGAAAACCTGAAATTGTTCCAGTACACCATTGACCAGGCCTCTGAAGTCATCTTCTGGCTCACGCGCGACGGAGGGTTCGAATATGTCAACGACGAGGCCTGCCGCTCCCTGGGGTATACGCGCTCAGAGCTGCTTGGCATGAAACTTTGGGACATAGATCCCGTCCTCTCCATCGAAAAATGGGAATCGGACCAGGCCCGGTATCATTTAAACAGGCAGGGCGGGTCGGACACCTTCGAAAGCGTTCACCGGTGCAAGGACGGCACCCGGTACCCGGTCGAGGTAAAAACCCAGTTCCTCTGGTTCGGCGAGCATGAGATGCATGTCGCCGTCGTGCGGGACATTTCAGAACGCAAGCAGGCCGAGAAGGAATTGCACGAAAGCGAGGAACACTGGCGTTTTGCAATAGAGAGGACCGGCCACGGATTGTGGGACTGGAACATGGAATCGAATGCCGTCTATTATTCGCCCCAGTGCAAGGCCATGCTCGGATATACCGATGATGAAATGGGAACCGGGATAGAGGAATGGATAAACCGCGTTCATCCCGATGATTTTAATCGAGCCAACCGCGCTCTTGAAGATCACCTGAACGGCACCACGCCCATGTATTACAGTGAGCACCGCTGCAGATGCAAGAACGGCGAATACCGGTGGTTCCAGGACCGGGGAATGGTCATGAGACGCTCGCCTGAGGGCAAACCGCTCCGGATGATCGGCACGCAAACGGATATAACCGGGCACCGGCAGGAGCTTGCACGCTATTCGTCCTTCATCAAATTTGCCCTGGACGGTCTCGTGGTATTTGACAGGTCCGGCCACATCGTGGAAGCCAATGAATCGTATGCGAAAATGCTCGGTTATAACCAGGACGAGCTAATGGGGATGTTCCTTGGTGATCTCGATGCCAGGTTCAATCTTGAGGAAATGCATTCCCTCACCGAAATCATGATGAGAGAGGGATCGGCGCGGTTCGAGACCCAGCATCGCAGAAAGGACGGCGGCGTCATAGATGTGGAGGTCAGCATCAGGCTCCATGAAAAGGAATACGACTACCTTTTTGTGATCATTCGCGATATAACAGAGAAAAAGAAAGCTGCCGCAGCCCTTGAAAATTCCCTGCAGGAAAAGCAGGCCCTCCTGAAAGAGCTGCAGCACCGGATGAAAAACAGCCTGGCGATGATAACAAGCATAGTAGCAATAGAGAGCGAGAGGCCGGAAAACGCCGGCGCCCGGAAGATACTGGACATATTAAGGGGGAGGATCGATTCACTGGCTAACCTTTATACCATCCTGTTTCAATCAGAGCAGGCGGCACTGGTGAACCTGGACCAGTATGTTTACGCCATCATCAGGTCGCTTGCCAGCACCTATGTTACTGCTGCCAGCGGCATAACAATAAAACCTGATTGCACCCCGGTTTGCACAGATACAAAAAGTGCCACCGCCTGGGGTCTTATCACCAACGAATTGCTTACCAATGCCCTCAAATACGCCTTTCCGAAGGGCGGGGGTGTAATCCGTGTCATTCTCGGACACTCGAACGGGAACATTGAACTTGCGGTAACTGACGATGGTCCGGGGCCTGCGCCCGGATTCGACATTGAGCACCCGACCGGGTTCGGCCTGCTCCTGGTGGGAATGCTCGCAAAGCAGCTGGGAGGATCATTCACCTTCGAGCGAGGGCGGGAAAACATGTTTCTTGTGCGCGCGCTTGAAACGGTTGATGCAACGAAGTGCCTCTAAGTATGGAAAATCATACCAATAACAATTAAACGAAAAACGTGTCATCGCAGCGGCTCCGCCTCTATCAGGTCAAGAAGCAGCGAATAGCCGATTGCACCGTGCGCCTCGAGCTCGATTCCGCCCGGCAGCCCGTCGCCCCGGATTCGAACAAACCGCGCGGTGCGCGACTTGCGTTCCCCTGAATACGAAACGACGTCAACAGTCCCGTCCGGCGCGGGAGAGATGTCCGTCACGTCTCCGCCGGACCGGTACCGGCACGTTTGCCTGCCGCGCGCCAGGCCGATTTCGGCCGGAACACCCGCAGGGGCGAAGAGCATAAACCTGATGTCCCGCACCATCCCCATCACCATGTCCGGGTTCGAGAAGGGGCCGATGCCGCGCAGAATGACCAGCTTCCCGTCATAGGTTGCATCGCAGAGTACCAGCCCCTCCACGGACATCAGCACGCAGCGGAGCCGGCCAGATGAAGGCAGCGCCTCGGTCACGCCGATCATGGTCGTACCGCCCCCGCCGGGGAACGAACCGCTTATGGAATGGACGAGCCGCCATCCTTTTTCGAGAAAGGGCGCGCTGCACTGCTCGGGGTGTGCGGAGCTATCATCGCCCGGCGCGGGCCTGAGTTGTGGTATGCCCGAGCAGGCAACGAACAGGGGGAGCAGGAGACATGCGAGAGCGCGGTTGCATCCCATCACATTTTCCGGAATACCGCTTCCGGGATCTTTTCGTTCAGCTTCACATCGCTGAACGAGATCACGGTGCGGGACTTTTCGCTTTCATATATCGTGACCGAGCGGATCACGCCGGGCCTGTCAGAAAGCTTCAGCTCGATTTTCGTTATAATATCCGACATTCCTTTTTCCTTCGGCGTGAGGAGGATCGTCCGGCCGGCCTTGAGCTCGGCCCTGAAAGCGGGGTTCGTATCGAAATTCCCCTTCATCCAGAGGGCTATCTCCTGGATCACGACCCGCATCGACTGGAGGCGGGCGGCAGAATCCTGCACAACGGCATCGCCCCGTTTCACGTAGCGACTTATCGAGCTGCCGTGCACCAGGAGAACGCTCCACACGGGCGAGGAATATTCCCACCGCAGCGAGCCGGGCGCCTGGTAATAGAGCTTCCCTTTTGATACCAGCGGCTTCGCCAGGATCTCCATCTGCTTTATCTGCGTGAAGCCGGCCTCAACGGAGGATATGTTCCCGGCACCCTTCTTGATCGCGTCCCAGGAATCGCCCCACCCGATGAGGAGGAGGGAGAGAAGAATGGTGGCCATGATTCGCATCAAGGCATTTGTATGTTGATGTTTCATTTATTTTTTTCCTTACCGTTCTGATAGCGTGCGGTTCAAACCGCACGCTATCAGAACGCCCTCCTACATCATCCCGCCGTTCACGGAGATAACCTGGCCGGTAATATACGAGGCGTCGTCCGAGCAGAGAAAACGTACGACTTTCGCCACCTCCTCCGGTTTTCCGATCCGTCCCATGGGGATGACGTTCTTGATGAACTCGACCGGCGCGTCCTTGATCATGTCCGTCTCTATAAGCCCGGGCGCGACCACATTCACCCGTATGCCCTTCTTGGCGATCTCCGACGCAACGGAGCGGCTCGCTCCGATCAGGCCCGCCTTGGCGGCGGAATAGTTTGCCTGTCCCTTGTTGCCGATAAGCCCGGCCACGGAAGCGATCGAGACCACGGACCCTTTTTTCCGCCTGAGCATCTTCTTCAAAACCGGCTTGGTCATGTTGTAAAAGCCCTTGAGGGTCGTGCCGATGACCGCGTCCCAGTCCGCTTCCGGCATCATGAGGAACAGGTTGTCCGCCGTTATGCCCGCGTTGTTGACCAGCACATCTATCGTTTCGAAGCGCTGCATCATCTCCTCCACCGCCTTCCCGGCCTGCGCCGAGTCAGCGATATCGAACTTCGCGATCTCGCCGTCGCCGCCCCGCGCGCGGATCAGAGCGAGCGTCTCTTCGGCGGCCGCGTCATTCGAGCGATAGTTCGCGACCACGTAGTATCCGTCGGCTGCGAGCTCCAGGACTATGGCGCGGCCGATGCCCCGGCTCCCTCCGGTTACGATGGCGACTTTCTTTTCCTGCCCTTCGCTCATGGCATTGCTCCTTGATCGGATTCCTGTTCCGGACGGAACACCTGCAGCTTGATCTGGCCGACCGTCTCGTCGCCGATCCGGGCGGTTCCGGCTATCTCGGCATAGGTCCCTCCGCGTTTACGGTCATTGATCGTAACCTCGATGCGGGAGCCGACCGGTATCCGGTCCAGAAAGAACTCGGCCTTCTTGATGCCCACGATCCAGCCCACCTTCCCCGCTGCCGGGTCCCCTTTCCGCATCTCGTCCCATCCGAAATGCGCGCCCGCGGTCTGTGCCGCCAGCTCGATCAGTATGATCGGATCGACAAAGCCGTCCTCGCACAGGGGCCAGCGGTCCGACGCGGTGGACGCGGTCACGCACCGTTCATCATCCATAACGGTGATTTCGCCGATGAGCTTCATGGCTCCGCGGTGGGGGATCAGTGTTTCGATATCGTGCATGGCAAATTTCCGGCCGTCAATGGTACAATACCATAGTTGCACCGGCGGATTGATGTCAATAAAAATATCTTGACACCAGGCCGGTATCAAATTCTATTCTAGAGAACCACACGACCGAGGAACCCAATGGAACAATTGATTTCCGAACTTAAAGAAAAAATAATCGAGACGCTTGACCTTATCGATGTCAAGCCATCCGACTTCAAGGAAGACGAGCCGCTTGTCGGCGGACCGCTCGGCATCGATTCCATCGACATTCTCGAGCTTGCCATGATGATCGACCGCGACTACGGGATTAAAATCGACAACAAGGAGCTGGGGCAGAAAGTCTTCGTATCCCTCAGGACCCTGGCAGAGCATATCCAAAAAAACAGAAACAGGTAACACGCGTGAACCGCACTCGGGTTTTCATAACCGGCATGGGGATAACCAGCTCGCTCGGGGAGGGCGTGGCCGCGCACCTGGACGCGCTGAAGAACAACCGCACCGGCATCCGGCCGCTCGGCCTCTTCACCGTGTCCGAGGGCAACCTGTTCCCGGCCGGCGAAATCGCCGGGTTCCGCGCTCCGGCCGGAATTCCCCGCACCCACGCGCTCGCGCTCGCGACGGCGCGCCAGGCGGTCCCCGCCGGCGCGGTACCTGACGCAATCATACTGGGCACGACCACCGGCGGCATGCCGTCCACGGAAGAATCCCTCAGGAAGGGAGAGACCGGACCGGATGCCTACCGCCTTCATTCAACTTCGTCCGTCGCCGAGCTGCTGGCGGCTGAAACAGGCTGCACCGGACCAGTCATGACCGTTACCACGGCCTGCTCGTCGGGAACGGCTGCGATCAAGCTCGCCCTTGAATTGCTGCGGAACGGGATGGCCCGGCGTGTCCTGGCTGGCGGCGCCGACGCGCTTTGCCGCCTCACCTATTACGGATTCAATTCCCTCCAGCTCATCGACCCGGCGGGCGCGCGCCCG
>JAKJGD010000419.1 GCA_022704585.1 Spirochaetota bacterium
CGATATGGTTGGGCTGTACTCTGAATACCCGCCGCTCACGGAAGAGGCCGATGACGATGAAGCGCCCCCGGAAGATGCACATGAATAGAGCGCCAGCACCTGGACAAAGCCCAAAACGACTGCTGCTGTTCTGAATATGTTGCAATTGACTCTCATAACTCCGCCCCTGGGACAATAATCTTTTTTAATCTTTTTCTCTTTCAATACTCTGTAAACCGTTTGAAGTAATGCGCTGGATTTACGGCGAACAGACAAGACCGATTATCTGTTTAAAGCTGATCCGGAAAAAACCGTGATTCACGTCGTCTCGAATTATTAAATGACGGTATTCACGTGTCAAGTAACAAATCGTGCGCACCGGCTTGATTATGTCTTCATTCCCTGATAAAAATCGCCAGCGCGACCAGTGACACCAGGGCGAATGCGGCCGAAGAATAGAGCACACCGTTCATCCCCCCTGTTACAAACGCAATGCCAGCTAACATTGGGCCCGCCGTCTGGCCCAGGCGCAGGACCATTGAATTGAAGGACATGAAGATACCCCGGTATTCCATCGGCACGCTCCCGGTAAGCAGGGTCTGCACGCAGGGAATGTTCACGCCGTTGGCCAGGCCGTAAATCAGCACGGGGACCAGCATGAATTCCATGGTACGCGCGTGTATTATCAATACAAACGCCGATGCATACATGAAGAACGAGACGGTCACTATCGTCCGCGGCCTGAAGCGCCGCAGGGCACCGCCCAGGTGAAAGGAACCGATGATCGTTGTGAGGGACGTCGCGGCAAGCATGAGACCGATGGTGGACGGCCGCGCGCCGAACCTCCCGTGCATCAGGAACGGAAAATAGGCGAGCAGCCCTCCGTAAAGGAGGATGAATGTCGCGAGCGTGGCCGCAAACGCAGGCAGGGCCTTTCCCCCGCTGATGAAGCGCAACGCCGCAGCGGTGTACGCGCGCAGCGGCACGGTACCGGACGGCTCAGGGTTGCGGAGCCCCAGCCAGACCAGGAGCGCGACGGGAAGGGCGAGCAGTGAAAGAAGGAACGGGTGGCTCCACCCCAGCAGGGCCAGTGCGCCGCCGATGGCGGGATAGACCATGGTGCCTATGCCCAGGACCGAGGCGTTGTAACCCAGGGCCGAGCTCCGCCGGTCTCCCTCGAACATATCGCCGATAACGGTCTGGTTAAGGCCCCCGAGAGAGGCCCCCCCGACGCCGGCACAGAATCTGAACACGAGGATGAGCCGATAGTTATCGGTACAGGCGCACGCGGCCCCCGCAATACCGAAGAGAACCAGCGACGGTACAATCACTTTTTTCCGGCCGATCCGGTCGGCAAGGACCCCCATGATCGGGGCGAGGAAGATTCCCGGGAAGGTAAAGACCGTTATGAGCATAACGACCTCCGCCTCGGACAGCTCCAGGGAGCGCGCTATATGGGGAAATGCCGGCGCTATGGACGTTACGCCGATGACGGACACCAGCGTCACGCCAAATATGATCAGGAGTTCCCGGTTGAAGAGTATGTTGCGTTCCAGCTTATTCGTCACAGTGACCGCAGCCGTTTTTTCAGGCCGCATGGCCCGAACCGTTCTTGGAATTGAATAAATCAGACTCAGACAGGCCCATTCGCGTTATAAAAAATCAATAATAAAAAAGAAAAAAATTATATTGATTTTTAAATTCCGGTATTCTAGGGTGACAGCCGTGATTAAACATATAAAAAAACATATAATGAGCGGAGGATTACTGATGAGATACAGTGCCCCTATACTATTCATTAATTTACCAGCATAGTTTCAAGGCCGCATAACGCGATATCTCCCGCCGGTTTGAACGGTTCCAACCGCGGATATGCGATATCAAACCGGGGTTTTTTCCGGACAAGACACCAGTATGCGGCCATGATCAATTTGGCATTGACTGCCGGTCTGCACCCCGGAGGGTAAACCCGGCCGTTTATAAATAATTGGTTCCAGATTCTTAAATTAAACTTGATTTTCAACAGTGGAGGATAGCATGAAGCTTATTAAATCATTATTGGCGATTGTTCTCGTCATGGCCTTTTCCTTGATAGCCCTGCCGGAAACGCCGGCGGAGATGGGAGCGCGGCTCATGAAGATGAACGACAACCGTCCGGTTTTCGAGAAAATAAAATGCAAGGGGACGCTCGTCATCTACAACAGCGCGGGAGCCATCAAATTCAAGAAGTCGCTCATCTTCGGGACGTATACGAGCGGTGCGACCGAGGCGGATTTTATCGAGCGATACATAGCGTATTTCACGTCACCGGCTGATGACATGGGCAACTCCTACCTGATGTTCCATTACAAGACTCAGCCTGACGTCAAATACCTATACCTGAAAGGGATCAGGAAAGTAAAAAAAGTCAGCGGCGCGGATAAAAAGCTGAGCTTCTTCGGCAGCGATTTCTCGACCGCGGAAACCGGCAAGCCGAATTACAAAGAATGGAACTATCGCTACATCGGCGATCAGAAGATCAATTTCAAGGGAAGGGATTTCGACTGCTACATGATCGAGTCCCTGCCGAAAACCAAAACGATAGCGAGCGAGCAGGGCTGCGGCAAGCGGATCTCGTTCCTCGAAAAGAAATTGCTGCTCACGCTCAGGCTCGACCTGTATGATGAAAACCTGATAAAAGCGAAAGAGCTTTCGCTGATATCATTCACGACCAAGACGAACGCCAGGGGCCAGAAGGTCAATTACGAGACCGGCCTGGAGATGAAAAACGTCAAGACCGGATCGAAGAGCCAACTGCTTTTCAGCGACCTGAAAATCGAGGGAGAGTCTAACCTGCGCACCGACATCTTCTCCGAGCAGTACCTGACGCAGAAGTGGTGGTAGGATTTCCGCGTTGCAGAAACGCGGGAGCAATAAAATAAAGAAGAGTGGAGGATTACATGAAATATATCAGACTTGCGGTTTTTGTGGCACTGGCCCTTCTCTTTACCGGCGTATCATACGGCCAGATCGAGGACCTTGCGGACCGGCCGGCGGACAAATCGGCCGACGTT
>JAKJGD010000010.1 GCA_022704585.1 Spirochaetota bacterium
CTCGAGGATGTATCGTACGAGGACTTCGAATGGCTCTTCAACATCAATTTCTGGGGCGTGATATACGGGACCAGGGCATTTCTCCCCCATCTTAAAAAACGCCCGGAAGGCCATATCGTCAACATCTCGAGCATAAACGCCATGGTCCCCTTTTCACATAACGGCCCCTACAACGCGGCAAAGTCCGCGGTCATGGGCTTCACCGAGACCCTGGTCCAGGAGCTGGACGGGTCGACCGTGCGGGTCTCCTGCGTCCATCCCGGCGGCATAAAAACCAATATTGCCAGTAACGCGCGCTTCTGCAAGCACGTGAATCCGGACAAGCCGCACGAGGAGGTGGCGAAGACCTTCGACCGGATCGCCCGGACCACGGCGGACCGGGCGGCGCGGGTGATCATTTCCGGGATGCGCCGCAACAAGCGCAGGATCCTGGTCGGGCTGGACGCGCGTATCATGGACTTCCAGAAGCGGCTCACGCCGGTGCTGACCAATCTCCTGACCGGCAGGATCATGCGCGGGATGAAGTGAGGGCTCATGAGAGGCGGCTGTATGAAGAAAGCGGCGATCATATCCCTGGCCGGGTTGCTGATCATCTCCTGCGTGCCGGGGGCCTCCCGCGGCGGCAGGGGGCTGATCACGCTTCGCCTCGAGCACGGAGGCAGGACGCGCGAATGTCTCGTCCACGTTCCGTCCGGCGCGCCGTCCGGGCTTCGGCCGCTTCTTTTCGTGCTCCATGGCGGCAGCGGTACCGCCAGGGGCATGATCGGGCTCACCGGAAACAGGTTCAACGAGCTTGCGGATTCAGCGGGTTTTTATGCCGTCTATCCTTCGGGGCTCGGGAAAAGCTGGAACGACCTGCGTGACGACGCCTCCGGGTACGCGCACCGGGAGGGCATTGACGATACCGGTTTCATCGCGGCGTTGATCGACCGGCTCGCGGCAGACTATCCCGTGGACGCGAACCGGGTGTTCGCGACCGGCATTTCCAACGGCGGGTTCATGTGCTACCGGCTTGCGTGCGAGCTTTCCGGAAAGATCCGGGCCGTCGCGGCAGTGGCGGCAACCAACCCGGTTGGCCTGAACGGGCGATGCCGGCCGCAGCGGGGCGTGAGCGTAATGATCATCAACGGAACGGATGATCCGATTGTTCCGTATAATGGCGGCACGGTGACCCTGCTCGGCTCATCGCGGGGAAGGGTCGTATCGACCGACGACACGGTGTCCGGCTGGGTCCGGATTGACGGATGCCCGGGAAAGCGGGAATCACGGGACCTGCCGGACCTCGATCCCGCGGACCGGACGCGCGTCCATGTCGATACGTACGGCCCCTGTGCCGGCGGGACGCGGGTGGTCCTGTATCGTGTCCAGGGCGGGGGGCACACCTGGCCCGGAGGCTACCAGTACCTTCCGGCGAAGTTTATCGGCCGGACCTCGCGTGACATTGACGCCTGCAACGAGATATGGAATTTCTTCAACGGGATACGCTGATACAATGAGGCAGGCACCGGTTCCCGCATGATCGCGGACGGCATTCCCCGGGCATACTGCGGATGCGGGAGCAATACCCGACAAACTGTTCCGGTGCCCGCCTGAAAAAAATATTGATTGTTGCGGGCGGGTGCATCACAATCGTCACATGCGGCCCAATGATACCTACGACGACATCTCCATTGTCAGCGACTTCCGCGGGAGCTACCTGACCGGGAGCCGCGGCGCCGATCCCGTCCCGGACGCGGCAGCGATCAGGAAGTTCCGTTCGATCATCAATGGCTACTACCGGAAGCACCGCCGCGACTTTCCCTGGCGGCACACGGAAGACCCCTACCATATTCTCGTGTCCGAGATCATGCTTCAGCAAACGCAGGTCGGCCGCGTGGCTGAGAAATTTGTCGAGTTCATTGCCGTATTTCCCGCGGTCGGGGACCTGGCCCGCGCCCCGCTGAAAAAGGTGCTGGCCGTGTGGCAGGGCATGGGTTACAACCGCCGGGCCCGCTACCTTCACGAGCTGGCGAAGCGTGTGGTCGCTGATCATGGGAGCTCGGTGCCGGATGATCCGGAAGCGCTTGGGCGGCTCCCGGGCATCGGCAGGGCCACGGCAGCCTCGATCTGCGCCTTTGCCTTCAACCGGCCCGCGCTCTTCATCGAGACGAACATACGCGCCGTGTTCATCCATTTCTTCTTTCATGACGCAACGAACGTGCCGGACCGCGATATACTCCCTCTGGCCGAAGCGGCGCTTGACCGGAAACGGCCGCGCGACTGGTACTCGGCCCTGATGGATTACGGCTCAATGCTGAAAAAGCGGCACCCGAACCCGTCGCGGAAAAGCGCCCATCACCAGAAGCAGGCGCCGTTCGAGGGATCGCGCCGCCAGGTCCGGGGCCGCGTGCTGAAAACCCTGCTGGGAAAACCCGGCATGTCGCCGCGCCGGCTCGCCGCGGCGCTGGGCATGTCACCGGCGGGGCTCAGGCCGGTCATCGACGAGCTGCTGCGCGAGGGGATGGTCCGGGAACATGGCGGCCGGCTGTATATCTGACGCAGGATGCGGGCCTGCTATTTGTAGGTGACGACGGCCGCTTCGTCGAAGCCCTCGCTCTTGTCCGGGAGCTCGATGCGGTGGTGCATGCTGTAAATTACTTCCTGGGGAACGACGCTGGCATTGTGCTTGTTCCGCTCCAGGCACTCCTCCAGCGGGCGGTTGATGAATATGGCGCCGATCGTTTTTTTCATCTGGCGCGCGGCCTCAATCATGCCGCGGCGCGATTTTTTCGACACATAGGTATTGATGATCAGGATGCTTTTCTTGAGCTGCAGGAAGTGCTCCACGATCCTTCGCTCGATGTGCTTTACCAGGGCGTCATTCTCTTCCGAGAAGCGGCCCGCATCCCATTTCTCGCCGAAATTGGTCATCTCGTACATGTGCTTGCGTATGTCCGAGCGGCTGATGCGGCTCCGTCCCTTGCCCAGAAAGTGTTTGGCCGCAAACTCGTTCTTGCCCGAGCCGTACAGGCCGCAGATAAGGACTATATCGAGCCGGTCAAATTTTGAAAGGTCCATGGCGTTCTCCTTCACGATAATGAAATTTGAATTTTTTTAATGGAGCTCTGTGAGCGCTTATCGGCAACAGACGGCTTTTTTCATTTTTTTGCGATTCCGGGAATGCTTTTCCCGGATGTGCTTATAACATACCACCCACTGTCTTACCTGTCAATCAAAAAGACGCGTGGAATTCATCCTGTTTATTGATCAATGGCCCCCTGCCTGTTCGCATCTATCCGGCCGGAACAAACCCGGTGCCTGATAATATCATGACATTTCACGCCGGTGGCTGGTGCCGCATTAATGCTCGGTCCATTTTCTGCTCGGCGCGGGTATGTATGAACAGCGATTTATCATCTGTAAAAAGAAAGTCCTTCGGAGCGCGGTTTCGCTGTTGTCGCTCCCGGGTCTTTTAACACTGAATAAAACGGCCAGGAGAGGCCTTCCGGGAGGGAAAATGCGCCGGGTGTGACGCTCCCGGCGCTTCCGGTTTTCTTACTTGTAGTTAAGCTTCAGCAGATCCACGTTGAATTCAGCCGTGTCAGTTAAATCGTAAAAAATGATGGTGACGCTGTCTATGTCATTGTCTCCCATGTAGAAGAGATTGCGCTGCCACCATCCGCCCGTCTTCAGCTCCTGGGCGAACGGCGCCAGGCCGTAGGCCGGATCGTCCGACGGGTCTATATTATTTACGTACACGCTGAAATTCCCGCCCACGTCCGCTCCCGGCGTGAAGATGTAATAGAGCGATAGGGTGAAATAGCTGATTGGCGCTGCAAACGTCTTCGTGAGCGCCAGTGATTCCGTGTACCCGCACCCGCCCGTGCACGTGGTGGAAGAGGCCACGGTCATCTGCGAGTAGCCGTCGTATTGCGGGGGCGTGCTCCCGAAGCTGGCGCCGGTTGACCCGGTCACCACGGGCTGCGTGGGCGAGACGTCCCACCAGGAGGCGATGGTCCACTCGAAGCCTTCGGTCAACGTTGTCAGGGTGCCGTACGTATACCCCACCTCCGCCTTGGTCAGGTCGCTGGACGTCGCCGAATTCACCGCCCGCACCTTGTAGTAATACAGCGTGCCTGCTGAAACTGCCGCGTCGGTATAGGTCGCATCGGTTACAGCACCTGCGTTGATCTGCGTGTAGGTCCCCAGGAGCGAGGTGGAGCGGAACACGTCGTAGCCGGTTGCGTTCAGCATCGGGTTCCAGGTGAGAACGATCTGGGTTACGTAGGTCTTGGAAGCCTGGAGGTTGACCGGCGGGAGCAGGTATCCGCCGTTTGCCGCCACCTGCTGCACCTCGGACTGGCTGAGGACCGTGCTCAGCACCATCACGTCGTCAAGCGCGCCGTTCAGCCATGGGAAGAGGGCGCCGACTTTAAACAGGTACATCGCGAAGGCGGAGGTGGCAAAGGTCGCTGCAGTGCTTCCTTCGGCCATACCGTCCAGGTACAGTTGTGCGGTCGTGCCGTCATAGGTGGCGGCCACGTGATACCAGCGGCCCGTGGTGAGGGCCGTAGTGCCGGCAAGGATATCCATGCCGTCTTCGCTCAAGACGAGACGGTTGGTAAGGCTGTTTACGTAAATCTTGAAATACTTGGTCCCGGTGCCGTACCCGAACAGGAAATTTTCCCCGGTGTGCATGGCGTCAATCCTGAACCAGCCCATCATTGTGCGCGGGGATGAGCCGGTCGGAAGCCCGGTTGCGGTGGCCTGGATGTAGTCCGACATCGAGCTGTTAACCGCCGCACCTCCTGCAGCGCCGAAACGGTCCAGCGCATAGGTTACAGCGCCCGAGTTGTTGCCGTCATTCGGCCCCGCGCTGTCGGTTGCGTCGCCGTCCAGCTTCCACCAGCTGACGATACCTGCCGGGTCCTCGTACATGCGGAACCCGTCAACCAGGGTCGCGGTGCCGGTGTCAGGGTTGGTGACCGCCAGGCTCCAGTACCCGGCGGTCGCGCCGGTCAGGTCGAATGTGCACTGGAGCGCCGTGGAATCCATCCAGGAGGTGGTCAGCGGTGAGATAGTAGATACGCCGTCAGTAAGCGAAACGGTTGCGGCCGGGTCGAACCGCTCCCCCCTGATCAGGACACTCAGGCTCGTTTCATTGTTCGATGCGGCATTGGGGTTGATGTAATCGATCCCGGGATTGATGATGTAAGAGGCGGAAGCCACTTCCGAATCCCGCCACCCGGACATGACCGCGTAGGCGGTCAGAACCATGGAGGAGTCAACCGCGATAACGGGATTATTCACGTCAGTTTGAAGATTGGGATTCATCGGGTCAGTGGGATCCGAGCCGTCCAGCGTATAGATAAGCGTGGAACCGGGATCGTGGCTTATGGTGACGCTCTGCGGCTCGTCATGGCTGCCTGCCGGGACGCTGAAAGTCGGCGTTCCCGTCTGGTAATAATCGATCGTGTAGGTCGCCGCGAGCGGCACACTGTCGGACTTGCCGGAGGCTACCGCGATGGCCGTGATTTTTACAACAGTATAATCGCCGGATATGTCAATGGGTCCCGTGTACCCTGTTGATGACGTTGTGGGTATCGGCGGGTCCGCCGGCGGGGAAGAAATGGTGCCGGCAGTCATTTCATAAAACAACAGCGCGGACGGATCGCCGGAGGGCGGAAACAGTTCAACGCTTATGTCATTGTGGTATGTGCCGCCCGTGTAACTGAGAGTGGGCTGGCCGGTGTGAAAGGAAAAGTCCCCGGTCGCGATGAACGAATCGTAATATCCGGGATTCTCGCACGCGATCGCCCTGATCTGGGTGTAGGCGCTGATCGAGATCGGGTTCCCGTCGTACAGGGTGCCGTTCGAAGGCGAAGGATCGGTTGTGTCCGTCGTGAAGTATATGTTTGCCGTGGGACCGGAATAGATAATGGTTACCGTGTCCGAGTCGTAGGTCCCGCTGACGGGAGAGAATCCCGGCGTGGGGAGGCGGGCCGCATCCTGCGTGGTAAATGTCCAGGAATAGTCGCCCCCATTCAGCGTGTTGCCGGCCTTGTCCGTAACAAGGCCGCTGATAGTGGCGGTGTAGTCCGTCAGGTATGCGAGGTTGCTGTCCGGGGTGAAGGTGTAGGCTTTCGTCAGGAAATTGTAGGATACTTTTCCCGGAACCGGCACGCCGCCGGCCGTGACCTGGAACGTAGAGGATGTAACCGTACTCTGCAGCATGTTCTCGTCGAATTTGACGGATACTTTCGTGGATAACGCTATGCCGCTTCCGGTCGGGGAATGGGCAGATACAGACGGCTGGGTGATATCCGGTGTTGTCGGCGCCGTCGTTATCTCGAGAAAAGATACAGGTGTCGCCTTCCCCTGATCCAGGCCTTTACTGCAGCCGATGAAGATCACGGCCATCAGGAGCATTACTATGGCTAAGGTTTTTTTACGCATACGCCAGGCATCCTCAATTAATCTGCGGTTTCCGGTTGATTCATGACTATACTATTCGCAAATAAAACAAAAAGTGAAATATAATTAATATTTATAATAAAGAAGATATATAAATAATAATTGCTTTCAGAATTATGCGTCAAATAACATGGATTATCAGGTTTATTTAATGATTCATAATTGGACTTTTTATTGTTATATTGATTCTCGTCCAATGTCAATCAAAATGTGCTGATTTATTACGGCATATGTGACATAATATTCAGGGGGATCGAGATATTTTCCCACCAATCAGAACGTATGGCACAATGCTTACTGGATCAAAAGGGTGTTGACCTGTTCCCTTCCGGTATTATTGTTCAGGAGTTGCGGGCAGGATCATGATCCAGGAGCAGCGGATACAATTACTTAACGATGCATGTCCCGTTAAAGGCGACTATGTTCTTTACTGGATGCAGCAGGCCCAGCGCTCGGAATGCAACCATGCGCTCGAATACGCGATCGAGCGGGCCAACGGCCTCAAGCTCCCGGTTATCGTGTTTTTCGGGATAACCGGCTCGTTCCCGGAGGCGAACGCGCGCCACATGACCTTCATGCTCCAGGGCCTGGTCAGGACCGGGGAAGGGCTGGCACGGCGCGGCCTGCTGTTCGTGCCGCGTATTGTGTCGCCGGAACGCGGCGCTGCCCTGCTCGCGAAGCGCGCGGCACTGGCGGTAACCGACAGGGGCTACCTGCGGGTCCAGCGTGAATGGCGCGGGACCGCGGCCGGGCTGATGTCCTGTCCGCTGGTCCAGGTCGAGTCCGACGTCGTGGTGCCGGTCGAGACCGCGTCCCCGAAAGAGGAATACGGCGCCGGTACGCTCCGGCCGAAGATATCGCGGCTCCTGTACGCCTACCTCAAGCCTCTGAAGAAGAGACGTGTAGCACTCCCCTCGCTCGGGATGAAGATAACCGGCGATGATATCTCCGACATCGATGCCGTCCTCCGCCGGGTGCGCGCGGACAGGAGCGTCGGTCCGGTCACGGGCCTCCGGGGCGGGAGCGATGCGGCGAAGGCGCTCCTCAAAGAATTTATCATGAACAGGCTGGACCGGTTTGACGACCTGCGGAATGACCCGGGTGAAGACTATCTCTCGGGCATGGGGCCCTACCTGCACTTCGGCCAGATATCCCCGCTCCAGATCGCGCTCGCTGTGCTCGATTCCGGCTCGCCGGGCGCGGGCCGCTATATCGAGGAGCTGGTCGTGCGGCGGGAGCTGGCCATGAATTTCGCGCTCTATAACCGGTCCTACGACCGGTACGAATGCCTGCCGGAGTGGGCGCAGGCGACCCTCCGGAAGCACGCGCGTGACCGGCGCGCGCACCTCTATACCAGGGACGAGCTGGAGCGCGCCGGGACCCATGACCGCTACTGGAACGCGGCCCGGCGGGAGCTCCTGGTCACCGGGAAAATGCACGGGTACATGCGCATGTACTGGGGCAAGAAGATACTGGAATGGAGCCGGGACCCTGAAGAGGCGTACGGGACCGCGCTCTACCTCAACAACAAATACAGCATGGACGGCCGGGATCCGAACGGTTTTGCGGGCGTGGCCTGGTGCTTCGGCAAGCATGACCGCGCGTGGCCGGAGCGGGCCGTGTTCGGGAAGGTCCGCTACATGAACGACCGGGGGCTGGAACGGAAATTCAACATGGGCGGGTACTGTTCCCGGGTGGACGCGCTTGCCTGAGGGCGCTCTGAGAATGGAACGCCGGCTGCAAGCAGGACCGGGGGTTGCTGGCTGCTGCCGGGCTGATTGGATATACCATTACAGGAGACACATTCCGGTGCGTCCATATCTGGCCAGACACGGAACCGCCGGTATGATAACAAATAACACCGTGATCCGGGAATATGCCGGTCCCGGCCAAAAACAGATATGCATGGAGTCGACGATGAACCGGATTAAACGTTTAACCGCGTGCACGCTTATTGCATCTGCCCTTGCAGTCTCATCCGGCTGCTCGTCCTTTGGCGCCGTAACGATTAAGCCGGACGAGCTGAAAAAGAAGTATGGCACCGCTGCAGACCGCTACCTGCACCTTGCGGTGACGCCCGAGCAGCTGGTAAAGACATACGGAGCCAATGTCAACCCCCTGTTAAAGCAGAAGGGCGTGGACATGACCGTGCGTTATCGGGACGAAGGACAGGGCGAGCCGGTGTTGCTGCTTCACGGAGTTTGTTCTTCCCTTGAGACCTGGGACGGATGGGTCGAGCGAATGAAGGGAACTCACCGGATCATCAGGATTGACATCCCGGGATTCGGATTGACCGGCCCCGCTCCGGACAAGAGCTTCTATAATAAGGATACAGCGGTCGATTTTCTGGATATGTTCATGGAACGGCTCGGCATACGGCAGTTCAGCATCGTCGGTAATTCCCTGGGCGGGTATCTTTCATGGAACTACGCCCTCAGGTATCCGCGCAAGGTAAGGAAAATGATCCTCATCGATTCCGTCGGGTACAACCAGAAACTGCCGGGACTCCTCTCCCTCGCGACAAATCCGGCCATCGTGCCCACGGCGCGTAAAATGATGCCGCGCTCGCTCCTGGACAGGGCCGTGAAGCAGGTGTACGGCGACAAGTCGAAAGCAACGCCGGAGGTCCGGCAGCGTTATTTTGATTTCGCGATGATGGAGAGAAACAGGGACGCATACGTGGAGGTCTTCCTCGAGATGAAGCGGCAGAACGAATCGCCGGGCCTCTCGAAAGAGATTCCCGATATCAAGGTGCCGGTCATGGTGATGTGGGGGACGAAAGACGAATGGATACCGTTCGAGAATTTCAAGAAATTCAGAAAGGACCTGCCGTCCGCGACCTTCGTGTCGTATGAGGGAGCCGGGCATGTTCCCATGGAGGAAATACCGGATAAAACCGCGGCGGACGCCTTGAAATTTCTCCGCTGACGGTCCCTCCGGGCCCGCAGTCATTCCTTTATCTCGTCGTATACAAGGCCGAACCACCCCAGGCATGACAGGGCCGCCTTGAGGGGCATGCCGGTGGTAACAGATTTCATGTGCTCGTTGGTCACATCACGGTAGTTCCATCCCGTTTCCGTCACGACGATTGAGCCGGAGTAGTTCAGCGTATCAATATCGAAAAGGTCATATCGCATATCGCACCTTCTCCTGAAAGTAACATGCATACGCATCCATGGTGAAATCATCTGCCGCATCGTCAATAAAAATATTATACCGATCCCCGTGTCCTGCGCCGGCAGTGCAGGAGAAAACAACACCCGTCGGAATGGAACCGGTCACAGGCCCCATAATCCGATTTTTTACCCGCCTTCAATATATCATGCGGGGGGCGTGATTAATCGGTATTTTACTTGACGCACCATGTTCATGGTAATATGTTAATAACTAATGTGAATAAAGACCCGATTTTCACCCTGCGGAAACGGTGCGGGACCCTTGAGCATCCGGTGAAAATAAATGCCACCGCGGGCTAATTATTTGATAGTTCGGCGTCGAAATTATAATAGTCGCACTCAATTTTCTGTCAGGTACTGAAAGGTTTCAGAATGAACAAGTGGTCAATCGCCGGCGGTACGGTTCTTACCCCTGAAAAAACCATTAAAAACGGATCCGTGACTATCAGCAACGGCAGGATCAGCAAGGTAACGAATGGCTCTGGCGATGCGGGCGCATCTGTCAGCATTGACGCCGGCAAGGGAGTTGTCGTGCCGGGGCTCATCAACGCCCACGATCACCTGCTGGGAACCTATCATCCCAAGATCGGCCACGGTCCTTATATCAACTGGCTCCCGTGGGACAACGATCTGAAAAGCTCGCCCCTGTATGCGGAGCGCTGCCAGATAGAGAACCGCGATCTTTATCTGCTCGGCGCCTATCGCAACCTTGTATCGGGTGTAACCCTGGTATCCGACCTCATGCCGCATTTCGTCGGCGACCAGTTCTACGACCTCCTTCCGATGAAGGCGATCAAGGAGTTCTCGCTGGCTCATTCGATCACGTCGTTCGCCCTGGCCTGGGGCGACGGTGTCACCGTGGAATATGAAAAGGCCGTCAAGGAGGATATCCCGTTCGTCACGCATATCGGCGAGGGGTGGGATGAGGAAACGAAGCAGGACATCAAGGTCATCGACAGGCTCGGCGGTCTCGGGAGCCACTCGGTATTCGTCCACTGCCTGTCGTTTTCCGACGCGGACCTGGACCTGGTCAAAAAGCGGGGCGCCTCCTGCGTATGGTGCGGTGATTCGAACATGTTCATGTACAACAAGACCATGGACGCGCGCGCGTTCCTGGACAAGGGGATCAACCTCTGCATAGGAACCGATTCGTCGGCCACGGGCGGTGAGAACATACTGTACGAGATGAAGTTCGACCAGATGGTGTATGAGCGGATGTACGGAGAAAAGCTCTCTGACGAGCAGATCCTGAAAATGGTGACCGTAAACCCGGCAAAAGCTTTCAGGCAGAAAAAGATGGGCCGCATCGAGGAGGGCTGCATAGCCGACCTGTGCGTGTTCAGGGACCGCGGCAAGTCCCCGGCCAATTCCGTCGTGCACGGCCACCTGAGAGACGTGCTGCTGGTGGTCATCGACGGCATGCCGGTATACGGCGACGCGGCGTACGAGGACATGTTCGATGCGCTCGGGGTCACGTACAGCAGGGTAGTGCTTGACGGCGCGGACCGGATCATCATCGGAGACCCGGAAGGGCTTCTTAGAAGAATAAGCAGGGCGGTGGGATTCAAAAAAGAATTCCCCTTCCTTCCGATTGATTTCGAGATATAGGACACGGGGGTCGCGGGATGTCAAACAGCACCGGAGGACCATCGGGTATCATTACCAGGACGTACAAGTCCGGGTCGATCATATACTTCGAGAACGACAAGAGCGAGTATATTTACATACTTAAGTCGGGCAAGGTTTTTCTCACGACAATCAAGCTTGATACCGGGGAAGAGACCAAGGAGGAGGTCCAGCAGGGCGAGTTCTTCGGCGTCAAGTCGGCACTCGGCAAGTATCCGCGCGAGGAAACGGCCCAAACCCTGGGGAACACCATGGTCCTGCAGCTCACCCCGGCCGACTTCGAGAGGCTCGTGCTCAAGAATGCTTCGATCGTGAAGAAGATGCTCCGGGTCTTCAGCAACCAGCTCCGCCGTATCGTCAAGATGGAGCGGTCGGTCCTCGGGGAGGGCGAGATCGTCAATTCCGACGCCGAGCTCTTCAAGATAGGCGAGTACTATTACAAGGCGGGCATCACCAAGCATGCGCAGTATGCATACAAGCGGTACATGGAATACTACCCGGACGGCCCCAACGCCGCCCTCGCGATGAAGCGGATCCGGGCCATAGACGCGGGCGAGCCGCCCCCGGCCGACATCGGCGGGCATGATGCTGCCCCGGCGACGCCGCCCCGCTCCGTGGATACGGGCGGCGATTTTTCCATAGAGGAGCCGGGCGGTCCGGGCGACATGATCGACTTCGACGATTCGTCGGACGAGAAGGATCACCGGGCGCCTGCTGCCTCGAGCACCGCGCTTGAGGACGAGATGAACGATTTCCTCACCGAACCGGCCAGCGGCGATCTCGACGACTTTTCGCTCGATGCCGCGGTGGACAGCGATTCCCCCCGGGACCTCTCCGACGCGGGAGATGCGTCCTTTGCCAAGGGAAATTACATCATGGCGCTCGAGCTGTATCAGAAAGTGATCAACCTCAACAGGTTCGAAAGCCCGGAAGAGAAGAAATTGTTCGAGAAGGCCCACTTTGACTCTGGTCGGTGTTATATTGAAATGGGGAAGCCCAAGGAAGCACTGGACATCCTGTCGCGGATTCTCAGGAACTTCCCGGGATCTCCCTACGTCAAGCTGGCGATTTACCACATCGGACTGATTTTCGAATCCGTGAATCAGAAGGACAAGGCGATAACCTATTACAACAAGGTGCTCAACATGTCTCCAAAAGATAAGCTTAACAGCGAGGCTCTCAACAAGATAAAACAACTCCAGGGCAGGTAGCGATCGATGGCTCTTGACGAGAAATTTTTTGACAAATTCGGCGTTGAGTACTCCCCCAACGAGATAATCTTCTGCGAATGGGAGCCCGGGAACGAGTTTTACTTCATCCAGTCCGGCAACGTCCGGATCGTCAAGCTGATACAGAACCGCGAGAAGAACCTGAGTGTCCTGACCGACGGCGACGTGTTCGGCGAGATGGCGATCCTCGAGGAGCAGCCCCGCTCCGCAACGGCGATCGCGCTGGATCACGTGAAGCTGCTCAAGTTCCACCGGGATAACTTTGACACCCTGATGTCCGGCAACCCCCAGCTGGCCTACAAGCTCCTGGTCATATTCTCCAAGAGGATCTACGATGCCAAGCGGCGGCTCATGATTCTTCTGCTCGAGGAGCCTCAAATCAGGGTCATGGACGTGCTGGTCATGCTTGCAGAGCAGGACCCGCACCTCGATCTCCAGAACGAGATATCGCTCCAGGTAACGGCGCAGGACGTGGCCCGGTGGGCCGGCCTCACCGAGGACGATGCGCAAAAAGAATTGACACATTTGAACCGCACCGACAAGATTGAAATATTCGGGGACAAGATCGTGGTCAAGAAGATACGTGAGTTCCAGCGGCTTGTCGCCTCGAGACGTAAAAGCATGTATCAGTAGCGCCCGCATCGTATTGATACCATACGTAAGCCAGACTGCACACTATGCCAAAGTAGCTTACATAACTACGCTCCCGTAGCTCAGGCGGATAGAGCAGTGGTTTCCTAAACCATGTGCCGGAGGTTCGAGTCCTCCCGGGAGCGCAGCATGAATATATCAAGCGGTGATAACCGCTGTTTTTTTTCCACGGGAAGGATATGGACCAGAAACTTGACAGAATAACGGAGCGTTTCCGCGAGCTGGAGCAGGAGATGAGCAGGCCGGAGGTCATCACCGACCAGAACAGGTTCAAGGCCCTCACCCGCGAGCGCTCGCAGCTGGCGCCCATCGTCAACACGTATGAGGAGTACCGGAAGTGCCGGCAGGAGCTCGTGGATTCCGAATCGATCGTCGGCGACGAAAAGGACCCGGAGATGAAGGACCTCCTGGTCTCGGAGATAGCCGAGCTGAAAAAGCGGAAGGAGGAGTACGAGGCAAAGCTCCTCGTCATGCTCCTCCCCAAGGACCCCAACTCCGGCAAGGACGTCATCATGGAGATCCGGGCAGGAACCGGCGGGGAGGAGGCGGCCCTCTTTGCGGCCGATCTCTTCCGCATGTACAGCCGCTATGCCGACATAAAGGGCTGGAAGATCGAATACCTGAGCGTGAGCTCCACCGGCATCGGCGGGTACAAGGAGATGATCTTCTCTGTCAGGAGCCCGGAGGCGTATGACAACCTGAAATACGAGTCCGGCGGCCACCGGGTCCAGCGGGTCCCCACGACCGAGGCCGGGGGCAGGATCCATACCTCGGCGG
>JAKJGD010000420.1 GCA_022704585.1 Spirochaetota bacterium
CATCTCGTTCCGGAATTACCCGGGAAGGAGCAGGGAAGAGGTCACCACCCACATGCTCGAGCTGGGACGAATCATAGCGTCAAAATTCGGGAAGTAACCCATCGTTATGGCGATAACTATACCATCCTCCACCGACAAGTATCTGTTCGGGGTGGCTGTTAGGGGGGGCTCTGACCCCATGCGAACGATATCTACCAGCGTGGAAGTATGCTCTGACCCTATTCTACCACTAATGTCAAATCTAGGGCATATTACTGATCTTTCATGGTATAATTATCATTTTGGGAGATGGTTCCTGATGGTCAGAGAAAAGCTCTGACCCTGTATGGGGATGACTATCTGCTGACTGACCGATAACTATCGATTCAGGTACTTGCTCTGACACCACGGAAAACGATAATTATCACCCCGAGAGATGCTCTGACCCCTTAACGGGGATAGCTTTCGGTTTAAGATGCTCTGACCCCTTAACGGGGATAGCTTTCGGCTTGAGATGCTCTGGCCCCTTGAGAGGTGATACCTATCTCCCCCCGCCCTCAACCTCTGCCAGCGCCAGGTCCTGGAACGAGTGGAAAAATTCGGAACAGAAGCGATCCCAGCGCAGGCAAACATCCATCGTCTTTTCATCGTCGCCGAAAAGGTGCGGGTGCGCGATGAGCTCCGCCAGCTCTTTCGTATAGCTTTTGATCAGCGGTGCATCCGCCCCCTCGAGCACAGAGGCCACGAAGTCGGCCGGCTCGTACCAGGACGATGCCTTTTTCATGTCATTATGCATCTGGGTGAGGAGCACGTTCCGGGGCCCCTCCCAGAGCTCGTTGATGGCCGCGTCCCGGTAAAAGCGCGGCAGGGACGAGAAGTCCTCCATTACGCCATGGCCCCCGAATATCGACATCGCCTTCCGGCACATGTCGGTCGAGTCTGCTGCCGCAGTGATCTTCTGCAGCATGATGAGCTCGCGCACGTTAAAACGCTTCCGCCGCATTGCCGGGGGCTCGTCCGTTTCCAGGCCGCCTTTCAGCCCTCCCTCGAGCCCCAGGAAATCGCTGTATATCCTGAACGAGCCCGCGGTAGTCCGGCGCGAAAACCTCTCCATCTCGCGGAGCTGCAGCTTGACCAGCGGGAAGCCGCCGATCCGCATGGTGAAGGCCTCCCTGAACTCCGCGTATTTCTGCGCCTCGCGCAGGCCCCGGGCCATGCCTGCCCCGGACGCGAGGCCCACTGTCAGGCGTGAATAGGTCAGCACTATCCCCACGACGTTGGCAAGCCCCCGGTCGAGCGGACCCACCGGGTATGCAACTGCTCCCGTAAATGTAAGCTCGGCCGTGGTAAGCTCGCACGTGCCCATTTTCCACTTGATGCGGTCGATCATGTACCCGTTGCGGATCTCCTTTTCCTTGTCGCCCGGGAGCCAGGACGGAACAATGAATAGCGCCACCTTCTCCGAGCCGCGCGGCTTGGCCGTCACCACCGCGTAGTCCGCATGCGTCGCGGAGCAGAAGAATTTGGTCCCGTACAGGCGCCATGTGCCGCCCTCCTCCACTGCCTCCAGGAGGTTTGCTCCCACGTCTGAGCCGCCGTGTATCTCCGAAAGGTACTGTGCGCCGATCGCCACGTCGCCGTCGATGCCCTCCTTGCAGTGCCGTAAAACGCGCCGTGTCTCCGGCGTATCCGCGTATTTTTCGAGCAGCTTCACCAGGCCCTCGGTGCAGGTAAGCGGACAGGCAATGCAGGACTCGCTGTTCTGGTAGATGAGGTACATGCCAATGAGTTTCTCCCACGGCATGACCGAGTCTGAAAACAGCCGCTCGCCGAACACTTCCTTCTCCATGACCTCGGTCTCGTGGGGCCTGACGATACGGTCGATCCTGTTATGGTGACCGTCATAATGCAGCATGAAGGGCCACTTCTCGGGACGGGCTATGGCCTCAGCCATGTCACGCCAGCGGAAGGACGCCTTTTTCGAGATTGCCCGGCCGCGTGCATCGGCCTTCTGCCAGTCGGGGCCGCAGTAGTGCTTCACGACCTTCTGTATGAAGGAGTCGTCAGCGTAGTAGTCAACGCTTTTGCGCCAGTCGAGGTAGTCTTTGAAGGTGTAGGGATTGTCTCGGTTTGGTTGTGTCATGGGGGACCTCCTGTGGCGTAGGGATAGTTATCCTCTGGTAGTAATTGGTTCAAATTGATCTTAAAAAATAACCGGTAAAATATATAATGCCTTTTCTTACTATTCCATGCAGTATTACCATTGTTTCGATTTGTAACCATTGTTCACGTTTGTCAAGGCTTTTTTGTGAATTGTTATTTAATCACGGCAAGAGAAGGTGCGCAATACGGTATTTACAGGGATTTATCAATCATTGTGTATCTTAATCCATGCAGTAGCAACTGCATATAGTCATTTCAGAAGTGTCTAAATTTGACAATGGCAGAATTGTTTGGGCAACGATCAGATCCATAACTTTCTCCATATTTCACTCAATATGAATTCATCACAGCTTAAGACCATCAATTCGATTCGAGGTGAGTCCATCATGGAGCTTTAAATAATCGCTTGATTTTTTAAGTAACATGACCTAAACAAAACGTGTCTTATCTATCTCGCATCATAGTGCGACCAACAGACACTCTGCAGAATGGGAGTAACGATGCCCGGACAGGATTCACCGATCGACATAGCATCATACATACCGGCGCCGCTTGACGGCACGCTGAACAACCCGATGTACGCCGAAGTCAGGGAGCTTCTGGACCGCTTCTCGGGCTCAGGCATGGACAAGGCCCGGACGTTTCTCTCGTTCGAGCGAAAGTCCCTCGTTTCACAGTACGCGTTTTCAATTCCCACGGCCGACACCCTGGCCACGGTCACGCGTTACTCTCCCCTGGTCGAGATAGGTGCGGGAAGCGGGTACTGGGCCATGTGCCTGTCCGCTTGCGGTGCAGATATCATCTCCTATGAGCTGATCCCGCCGGTCGGAGGACAACTGGCGAGCGTCTCGGAGACCAACTGGCAGTTCCGGAAGGCGTGGCACCCG
>JAKJGD010000421.1 GCA_022704585.1 Spirochaetota bacterium
GCTCGAGCCGGCCCGGGCCCGACCCGTTCCCTTCTGCTTCCACGGCTTCGCGCCGCCGCCGCTGATCTCGCCGCGCTCTTTCGTCTTGTGCGTCCCCTGCCGGAGATTTGCCTGCGCCGCTTTGATCAGCTCGTATATAAGTATATCATTGACCTCAGCGCCGAACACGCTGTCGGAAAGCTCGACAGATCCGACGACCTTGCCATCAACCGAATATTTATCAACTTTCATCGCCCGCCTACCTATTTCTCGCAAACAGTAATCAGCGTGTTTTTTCTTCCCGGGATCGCTCCGGATATCAGCACTATGTTGTTGTCCGCAAGGACTTTAACTATTTTCAGATTCTTCACAGTTATGGTGGTCCCGCCCATTCTTCCCGGCATCCGCTGGCCGCGCCAGACTTCGCTCGGGAATGCGCATGCACCGATGGAGCCCGGCGCGCGGTGGAAGGTTGAACCGTGGGTTTCGCGGCCGCCGCCGAAGCCGTGCCGCTTGACAACGCCCTGGAAGCCCTTGCCCTTCGATATCCCGCTTACGTTCACAACGTCGTTCTCGTTGAAAATCGTGCAGTTCACGATGCTGCCGACATCAAGAGACTCGTCGAACACTCCAACCTCGCGGAATACTCTCAGGGGTTTGATGCCCTTCTTTTTCAGATCGGAGAGTATCGCCTTGGTGAGCCGCTGCTCCTTCACGTCTAAAAAGCCAAGCTTCAGCGCCTCGTAACCGTCTTTATCGGTTTTCTTCTTCTGTACGACCACGCAGGGACCGAGCTCGCACACGGTCACGGGCGTCATCGTCCCGTCCTCATGTATAAACTGAGTCATTCCGATTTTTCTGCCAATAAGCGCCTTTTTCATCACTCATTTCCATCCATAAAATGATAGCTGACAAGGGTATCTAAGACAAAGAAAAGCAAGGTCAGGATTTAATATCAACCGAAACACCGGCAGGCAGTTCCAACTTCATCAAAGCCTCAACCGTATCAGAATTCGGATCAATGATGTCAATCAAACGCTTGTGTGTCCGTATCTCAAACTGCTCACGAGCTTTCTTGTTGACATGAGGAGATTTGAGAACGCAGAACTTCTCGATCTTTGTCGGCAGCGGAATAGGACCCGCGACCTTCGCACCGCTCCGGTTCGTGGTCGCGACTATCTTTTCAGCTGACTGATCAAGCAACTTCGCGTCAAATGATCTTAGCTTTACCCTTATGCGTTGTCCTGTAGACTTTGCCACTTTTCGTACCTGAAAGTTTTTTTATCATTAAAATACATAAGTCAGACCATCAGCATGATGGTCTGACTATAACGTACTATATTCAACACAGAGAAGAGAATACGTTATTCTATAACCTTGGTAACAACCCCGGCACCAACCGTTTTACCGCCCTCACGGATGGCGAAACGAAGCTCCTCTTCCATGGCAATGGGAGTAATGAGCTCGACGGTCATGTCGATATCGTCACCAGGCATAACCATCTCAACGCCCGTCGGCAGCGTCACGATGCCGGTAACGTCGGTAGTTCTAAAGTAGAACTGGGGCCGGTAGTTTCCAAAGAACGGGGTATGGCGTCCGCCCTCTTCTTTTTTAAGGACGTACACCTTGCCCTGAAATTTTTTATGCGGTGTTATCGAGCCGGGCTTTGCGAGAACCTGCCCCCTCATAACCTCTTCCTTGCCGGTACCGCGCAGCAGACATCCGACGTTGTCGCCGGCAACGCCTTCGTCCAGGATCTTCCGGAACATCTCGACGCCGGTACAGACGGTCTTCTTCGTTTCGGTGATGCCGATGATCTCGACCTCATCGCCCGTATGAACGATACCGCGCTCGATCCTTCCGGTTACGACGGTGCCGCGGCCGGTAATCGAGAACACGTCTTCGATCGGCATCAGGAAGGGCTTGTCGGTCGCGCGCTTCGGCTCGGGAACATAATCATCGAGCGAATCGATCAGCTTGATGATAGTGCCGAACCATTCGCCGTCGGTTTTCTTCGCTTCCGCTTCCTCGAGGGCCTTGAGGGCCGAGCCGGGGATTATGGGAACCTCGTCTCCGGGGAATTCATACTTGCTCAGAAGCTCCCGGATTTCCATTTCAACGAGCTCGATCATCTCATCGCGCTCGGATTTGTCAATCATATCGACCTTATTCAGGAAGACGACCATGTACGGAACGTTTACCTGGTGCGCCAGAAGAACGTGTTCCTTGGTCTGCGGCATGGCACCGTCGCCGGCGGCAACGACGAGGATCGCTGCGTCCATCTGGGCCGCGCCTGTGATCATGTTCTTGATATAGTCCGCATGCCCCGGGCAATCCACGTGTGCATAGTGACGCTTGGGTGTTTCATACTCCTGATGGGAAGTAGCAATCGTTATGCCCCGAGCTTTTTCTTCGGGAGCATTATCAATCTGGTCAAATTCAACAGGCTTTCCCAAACCGTATTTGAGGAAAAGACATTTGGTGATCGCCGATGTCAGCGTGGTTTTACCATGGTCGATGTGACCGATAGTGCCAACGTTTACGTGTGGTTTAGTCCGTTGAAATTTTTCTTTACCCATTGGATTTCACTCCTTTATTATTTTTCCTGCATGGTATTGCGAATTAATCATCCAGATCGTTAATTAAGGATGATATTAAATATTTATAAACATATAAAATGAATTATATAACTTATGCCCTCAAATTGCGGGTTTTTGAAATAAAAAAAAATATGCCTATTCTGTCAACAAATTAATAAAAAATTAATAGAAATTGGCCATTAATTTAAAAAAATCGCACTATGAGACAATAATCCTAATAAAAAATGCCGGTCATCCTCCCAATAATCCGATCCGTAATTTCTTTTGGAACAATCTCATAATGAGAAACTTGAAGCGTGTGACTCGCTCTTCCCTGGCTCATGGAGCGCACGCTCGTCGCATATCCGAACACTTCTGATAGCGGCACAAAGGCGTCGATTACCTTGAGCGTGCCGCGGATGTTCAATCCCTCTATTCTCCCGCGGCGGGAATTAATGTCGTTGATGAC
>JAKJGD010000422.1 GCA_022704585.1 Spirochaetota bacterium
CGCGACCCTGCCATCAGATCCCGGGCAGCGACCTCGGAGGCTGTTTCCAGCTTCCGCCATATAGTTGCCGCGGTTTTCTCCCGTCTGCGCACAGCGTAACCGATCGCCAGGAACAACACGGCCGGCACGCCGAACATAGCAGCGCCTAAATACATGGATTTGGAATTAACGAGGGGCTTACCCCGGGCCATTGCAGAGATCATTGTCCCACCGATGAGTACCATAAAGACCAGGCAGATATACCCGACTTTTATAAAGATATCATCGACGCGGTAGATATTGAGATCTTCTTCATTCATTACGGTATCTTACAGGACCACATCCAGACCCTTCCCTTTCAGGTACTCCTTCACCTGGCGTATACTGAAAGTCCGGAAGTGAAACACGGACGCGGCCAGCAGGACCCGGGCCCCTCCCTTCACAACGCCGTCATAAAAATGCTCAAGCGTACCGGCCCCGCCTGAAGCTATGACCGGCACGGAGACCGCGTCTGCAACCGCGCGCGTGAACTCGAGGTCGTATCCGGCAAGGGTGCCATCACCGTCCATGCTGGTGGGGAGGACGCACCCCACGCCGGCCTCATTGCAGGCGCGCGCCCATTCTATTGCGTCCCTTCCCACCGGCTTCGTCCCCCCGGAAACGACCAGCTCGAAGCCGGAGGCCATACCCGGGTTATGCCGCGCATCGATGGCGATTGTTATCCGTTGCGCGCCGAACTCTTTCACGGCCAGGCGCATCAAAGTGGGATCTTTGACCACGGCGCTGTTCATCGAGACCGAGCCCGCGCCGGCCGCCAGCACCATCTCTATATCTTCGAGGCTGTTGATCCCGCCGCCGACGGTGAGGGGTATTGTAATCGCGCCGGATACCTGTTTGACCCACTCGAGCCTTGTTGTGCGGTTTTCCAGGGTCGCCGCTATATCAAGCATGGCCAGCTCGTCGGCCCCCTCGGCCTGGTAAAAGGCCGCGTTCTGTACCGGGTCACCGGCGTCGCGCAGGTTCACAAAATTGACGCCCTTCACGACCCTCCCTTCCTTCATATCAAGGCATGGCATGATTTTTATTTTTTTCATCGGCCCCCTCCCCGTAGTTCATTATCATAAGTAGTAGTTTATTCTGACCGGCGGGAAAAAGTCAAGATAAGAAAAGAGCAGACCCGTCCGACGGTATTATTTTAAATCTTGACAGAACCCCCGGCCTGGCCGAAATATGCAGGGTTTATCGAGGAATCAATGAAAAACAAATACTCCGGCACTTCCGCCACTATCGGTCCCGCATGTCTCGTCCCCGGTTCATCGCCCATGGGCTTCATTCGGCTGCCGGAGAAACAGAGGCCGTAGCCGGCCGCACATCATTGACGAAATCAAAAAAATACAATAGTTTCAGGAGTAACCGATGGACCTTTTTAAAGTGATATACCTGCTCTGGGCGCCCCGCGACCAGGAAAAAGCAAAAACGCGACAGCTTCTCCTGGATGACCTGGCGACCCGCTGCATCGGATCCGGTGCCGTGCGCCTCACCATGGATATTGCCGATCCGGAATCGGAGATGCGCTCGCCCGCACCGAAGTTGTACCGGGGCCAGCCGATATGCGCGCTCATCAATGTCTGGCTCGAGGATATGGGTCAGCGGCGGAATATTGAAGACATGCTCCGGTATGCAGGATTTAAAATTGCCGGCTACCTGGTCGAGGAGTCCGTATACATGGATTACGGCGGCAACCGCCACTCTAAGCCGCGCGACTGGGCTGACGGCCGCCGCTCGCCGGGGGTTACCGCGGTGACCCTTATGGAGCGCCCGCGCCGTCTCTCCCGCGAAGAGTGGATTCGGCGCTGGCACGGCACCATGTCGCCCGTTTCAGAGGAGATACAGCCCCGCACCCGCTATGTCCGGAACCTGGTCATCGAGGCAATAACTCCGGATGCCCTGCCTTTCGAGGGCATCGTCGAAGAGTGCTGGCCGTCAAAAAAGCACGTGTCCAGCCCATTCCTCTTTTACGGGGCCGGCTCTGTAATCCAGCTGGCAAAAAACATGTGCCGGATACTCAAGGCTGTCCGGTCATTTCTTGACATACACCGGATCAGGACCACTGTCATGAGCGAATACCTTATAAAAACGAAATGAGGCCGCAGGGTATGCCGTGCAATATTGTATTTGACACGATACCAATCATGAGTTATACGGTATTGTCCCGATTCACAATTAATCCATACGGCGTTCAAACCGGAGCAGCTCATGCGTTCTATCGAAATAACAGGCGCCACTCTGCTGATCACCCTGATCTGCCTCGTATCCTGCTCCTCCGGGACAATAAAGGTATTTAGCCCGGCACAGGATAATCTCATTGGGAAATGGGAAGGAATCGACCATACCGGCAAACAGGGCGCGTTCCAGTTTTTCGATGATGGCAGTATCATCCTTATCATTGACGGAAGGCCCCTTGGCGATCCGGAATCAAGCGGCCTCGGCAGGCTCACCTATACCGTCGATTTCGCAAAAGACCCCGTCGAACTCGATATCATCGGCATTGATCCGACCGGCTCCGAACATGGCAAGATATTGATGATAGTCAAGTTTTTGACCCCGGATAAAATAAAAATACGGACCTACTTCAGCGAAACGCGCCCTCTCGATTTTGAGACCGAATCGACTGACGATACGATCATACTTGACCGTCAGCCAGACTGACCATTCCACAAAAAATCATTGACGTAAATCGACAACGGGTTGTACCATATTCAGAACCAAGGGCGCGGGAAACGCCATACACTCAGGGGTGGAATATGAAAGTTATCCATGTTATAAAAAAAATCGAGGAGCTGGACAAGGACATACAGGAGCTTAAAAAACTTGAGAAATTCGTAAAAAAGAACAAGTCGTTCACCACGCCGATTTTCATGTCCATTGAAAAGCAGATCAACATCCTCCTCGGCGACAGGATCAAGCTGTTCGACCTGAAAATCGAGAATCCGCCCGAAATATTACTGAAAGCGATTGAAGGCGACGAGAAAGACGCCAGGCCCGCCA
>JAKJGD010000423.1 GCA_022704585.1 Spirochaetota bacterium
TCGATGACAGCGTCATTCGCGAGTTTCCCTGTGCATGGTTCCGCTCGGAGGACCATATCGAGATCCAGACCGACTCGGTAAATGAGTGCCTCAGGCGTCTCGTTGAACTCGGCGTGGACCTCTCGACCATGAATGTACGCACACAGAACCTGGAAGACCTTTTTCTGAAATTAACGGGACATGAGTTGCGGGCCTGATACAGTACGGGGCCACGGGTGATCGTCAATTAAGGGAGCGTATGGATGTTTAGAAGAATTTGGGCACTATTCAAGGCCCGGAACCTGGAGTTTCTGAGGGACAGATCGTCTGTCGCATGGAATATCATGTTCCCTATTCTGGTGATTGTCGGATTCAGCGTTATCTTCAGCGACGATCGCCAGATACTGTACAAGGTCGGCATCATCAGCGAAAAACCGGGCGCAATCACGTCATCTGACCCTCAGCTTGACAGATTTATGAAAATGAAATACATGGATTTTATTCCATTCAGCTCTGTTGAACTGGCCCAGCACAAGCTCCTTCACCACCGCATTGACCTGATGATAAACCCGTTCAATGAGACGTACCGAACGAGCAAAACATCGCCGAAAGGGTACATAGCCGAGCGTCTGCTCATATCCAGCGCAGTCGTCCCGTCAACAGACCTTAAAAAAGAAACAATCACCGGCGTCGAGGTCCCCTACATAGAGTGGTTATTCCCCGGCATACTGGGAATGAACATGATGTTCAGCGCCCTGTTCGGCGTCGGGTACGTCGTTGTCAATTACAGGAAAAACGGCGTCCTGAAACGTATGAGCGTAACACCGCTCCATCCGTGGGAGTTTCTTACCTCGCAGATACTCTCGCGCATGTATCTGCTGATCCTGACAACGACAATTGTTTTCATTGCCTGCAAAATCATATACGGATTCCAGGTGAGGGGATCGTACCTGACCCTGGCGCTTGTATTTGTACTCGGCGGCTTCAGTATGATTTCTTTGGCCCTTGTCGTGGCCTCGCGCAGCGGCAGCGAAGAGTTCGCCGGCGGCATTCTGAACCTTATCACCTGGCCCATGATGTTCCTGTCCGAAGTCTGGTTCTCGCTCGAAGGCACATCGCCCTGGGTCCAGACGGTGTCCAGGATATTTCCCCTGACACAAATGATAGACGCCGCCCGACAGATAATGAATGACGGCGCCGGGATCGAAGACGTGCGTTCCCACATAATGATACTTGGCGCCATGTCGCTTACTTTTCTTGTAACCGGATCGCTGCTGTTTAAGTGGCAGAAAAAATGATCTGTAGCAGACGCCATGTTTATCAAAACTAATAAATTATTTTTGTCAAAAAAATTCAAACCCGCTGCATATTCGGTGGTCTGAACGTCAGGAAGGCACCAGTATGAACAAATCACAGATCGGCAAGCACCTTTGCATCATATTGCTCCTGATATCAACATCGCCCCTCATGGCACCGGTAGCAGCGGATACTTCTTCGCTGACTGAATGCGAATCACGGTGCCAGCCACTCTCCGGGGAAGAGCGTTACCGCTGTATAAAGACATGTCTGAGCTCAAAAAGAAAATCGGAACCGGTTCATGAAAAAAAGGAAACGGGGACGTTCCAGGAATGCAAGGAGTCTTGTTCGTCCCTGAAAGGCCTTGAGGGTATTCGATGCATACGGACCTGCATGGAAAACAGGCGCTCCGAAGCCCCGGCCCGGGAAAATC
Organism: Spirochaetota bacterium; assembly: GCA_022704585.1. The sequence goes on from JAKJGD010000423.1 coordinate 1,709, forward strand.
CGGGAAAGGAAAAGCCGGCCGCCGTTTCGTCCTGCGAATCCCGGTGCAAAATATTGAACGGGGATTTGAAGGAAAAATGCCTTGCACGCTGCAAAAAAGAGAAATACGGAGAATACCGGGACCCGCTCAGATTTAAAAAATAATATCTATGAATTCAAATCGATTCGCAGGTGTATGTCATGTAAATTATGCTTGATATAATTCCTGTAAATTTATTTAATAGTAATGTATCTCTAACATTGAGAATTATCAGCTCGTGTATATTATACATGATTGATGATTATATTCCGGCATCAGGATGAACGCGTTCGTTTGCCTGATGCTTTAATTACATTAATTTTCAAGGAGATGTATCATGACCATCATAACCGATGTCCACGCAAGAGAAATACTCGATTCCAGAGGGAACCCGACGATTGAAGTCGATGTTGAACTGTCATCCGGCTTCATAGGAAGAGCTGCAGTGCCCTCGGGTGCTTCGACAGGGGAGCATGAGGCGGTGGAATTGCGGGATGGGGACAAAAAACGGTATCTCGGTAAAGGGGTTTTCAAGGCCGTTGATAACGTCAATAAAATAATTGCCGGCGCCGTGATCGAAATGGACGCAAGCAACCAGCCTGAAATCGATTCAGTCATGATCGAGCTTGACGGGACGCCGAATAAGGCAAAACTTGGCGCCAACGCCATACTGGGAGTGTCCCTTGCATGCGCGCGCGCAGTCGCGGAGACAATAGGGCTTCCGCTCTACCGTTATATCGGCGGTGTGAACGCGACCGAGCTGCCGGTGCCAATGATGAATATCATCAACGGCGGCTCACACGCAGATTCCAACGTCGATCTTCAGGAATTCATGGTAATGCCTGTCGGAGCGGCGAGCTTCGCTGAAGGCCTGCGGATGGGGGTCGAGACATTTCACGCACTCAAGGCGGTGCTCAAATCCAAAGGATACTCCACGAGTGTGGGCGACGAGGGGGGGTTCGCCCCATCGTTGAAATCCAACGAAGAACCGCTCCAGCATATCATGGCTGCAATCGAAAAAGCAGGATTCAAGCCGGGGACCGACATCATGATAGCACTTGACCCCGCATCCAGCGAATTCTATGACGCATCGAAGAAAAAATATATTTTCGGGAAGAGCGACAAGAGCGAGCGTGACAGCTCACAGATGGTCGACTTTTACGAGAACATGGTTAAAAACTATCCCGTTATCTCAATCGAGGACGGGCTCGCCGAGGACGACTGGGACGGCTGGAAGATCATGACCGAGCGTCTTGGCGGAAAGATCCAGATCGTCGGTGATGACCTTTTTGTCACGA
>JAKJGD010000424.1 GCA_022704585.1 Spirochaetota bacterium
CCCGGGTGCTACTGCGCCGCAAATTCCATATTGAAAGACTATTTCGAGAAGCTCTCGAAAAATTATCCGTATATCGTGGTGGACAACGAGGCGGGCATGGAGCACTTCAGCCGGAAGAACGCGGCGCGCATAGACCTGCTCATCTTCTGCTCGAACTACTCGCTCAAGGGACTGAAGACCGTGTCATCGCTCTCGAAGATGGTGGACGAGCTCAAGATCGGCACGGACCGGCGTTTCCTCCTGGTGAACCGGACTCCCGAAGTCCTGGAAAAAGAATTTCTTGACGGCATCGAGCGTACGGGGATACCGTTCCTCGGGCACACCGTCATGGACCGGGAGATCGAGGACTCGGAGATTCGCGGAGTGCCCCTCACGCGGCTCCCCGACGAATCGACGACCGTACGGCGGATCAAGGAGATGCTGTCTAACGTATTATAGCAACAATGATTAAGGGAATAAGCCATATTACTCTTGTAGCGAGAGACATCGAAAAGAGCGCTGATTTATTTAAAAAATTGTTCGGCGCCCGGGAAGTATATTCAAGCGGTGAAGCATACCATTCGCTGTCAAAAGAGAAGTACCTTCTGGTTAACGGCATCTGGATCGCCATCATGGAAGGAGACCCGTTAAAGGAAAAGACTTATAATCATATCGCGTTTAAGGTTGACACAGCAGACCTGGCGCGATACCCGGAAATAATAGCCGGCCTGGGGCTTGAGACAGAAAGCGGCAGGGAGAGAAAGCCCGAAGAGGGGCAATCTATTTATTTTTACGACTACGACAACCATTTGTTCGAGCTTCATACGGGAACGCTTGAGGAGAGGCTGAAGTATTACAGGTAGATTATTCCTGCGCCTCCCATGGGTCATTATTACCACGGAGGCACGGAGACACAGAGGATATCATGAGAGACAGAACCGAGATTACTTGCAACCTAATTGGAATACGAACCGCAAATAACGGAATCGTTAAATCTCACTATTCATTCCCGACAAATGTAATTGAAATAACACTCCGTGTCTCTGTGCCTCTGTGGTGAAATAAATACAGGAGCAATCAAGGAAAAAATGAAACGAATTCTTGCCGCTGTTATTGTAGCCTCATCGCTCGCATTCGCATCATGCGATGACACCTCCAGTGAACGAAACCGGAATTGCATTGACAAGCTGGATGAACAGCTCGAGCTTATAATTGTTCTGTGCTCCAACCCGGCCTACTGGACCCCGCGGGGATATACCGATGCCGCCGACTGCAGGAATTTTGAAGGCAGCGTTGCCCTGATAACATACTTTGAGTGCAAGACCGAGGACGCGACGAATTAACGATTTTTCACCGGGGGCCGCGCACCGATGCCGGCCCGCAACGGACAGGAGGAGCGAATGACTGCCAGGATCATAAGCGGCGCCGAGATAGCCGCCGGCATACGGGAAGAGCTGAAGGCGCGGGTGGCCGGGCTCATAGCGAAACATGGCGTACGGCCCGGCCTGGTGACCATACTGGTCGGCGAAGACCCCGGCTCGGTGAGCTACGTGACCGGCAAGCAGAAAACGGCGCGGGAGATCGGATTCCATTCGGTACAGGAGTCCCTGCCGGCCGACATTACCGAGGAGGAGCTGGTGAAGCTCGTCAGGCAGTATAACGACGATACGACGATACACGGCATACTGGTTCAGCTTCCCCTTCCGAAGCACATCAACGAAAACCGGGTGCTCTACGCGATAGACCCGGACAAGGACGTGGACGGTCTCCATCCCGCGAACCTGGGCAGGCTCATGATCGGCGACGCGCGCTTCTACCCCTGCACCCCGTTCGGTGTCCAGCAGATGCTCTCCCGCTCCGGTGTGACGATCGAGGGCGCGGAAGTGGTCGTGGTGGGACGGAGCAACCTGGTGGGCAAACCGATCGCCATGATGCTGGCGCAGAAGAAAAAGGACGCGAACGCGACCGTGACGATATGCCATACCCGGACAAAGGACGTCAGGTCTCACACGCTCCGGGCGGACATTCTGATCGTCGCCGCCGGCGCGCCCGGCGCGGTGACCGCCGACATGGTGAAGGACGGGGCCGTGGTTATCGACGTGGGCGTTAACAGGATGGGCAGGACCCCGGAAGGCAAGGCAATCCTCCGCGGCGACGTGGACTTTGACGCGGTAAAGGAGAAGGCATCAATCATCACGCCGGTGCCGGGCGGAGTGGGACCCATGACCATCACCATGCTCATGGCGAACACGGTGCGCGCGGCGGAGCTGACGGCGGGGATACAGGCGGAGTAGACACCTCGCTCTGATAGGTCCGCAAGCGCTTGCGGACCTATCAGAGCGAGGTCAGGAATAGAAGAGGCTACAATGGACTATAAAACGATCGAAAAGAAAGATTTCACCGGGAAAAGCGTGCCGGTGCTGGGCGAGACCTACGAACCCGGCTCGCCCGAAACCAGGGGCGTGGGTGAAGACGCGGGATGGCGGCGCCACCTTGCAGGCAGGGAAGAGATGCTGCGCTACCTGAAAAACGGCGAGCGGTACTGGTACTCTGCCGAGTGGTACGGGAGCGAGAAGAAAAGATGACTATTTTATTACAGACCTCACCCCGCCTCCGGCGCGCCCTCTCCTCATAGGAGAGGGCTTCGCTGGAACGAACCGGTACTCCCCTCTCCCTGGGGAGAGGGGCCGGGGGTGAGGTCCTATATACACAACGGAGGACAACATGGCATTCGAAACACCTAAAGTAAAATACACCGGAAAGATCCGGGAGATAACACTGGGCACCGGCCCGAAAGCCGTAACCGTGGGCGGGGCCACGTCCTATCCCTTCCACCTGTTCGAGGGGACCATGCCCCGCAGGCCGGCCATTGCCATGGAAGTGCCGGACCAGAAGCCGGAAGACTGGGCCGCGGCGGCCGTCGAGCCTTTCGCGGACGTGCTCGGGGACCCGGCTGAATGGGCGAAAAAGAACGTGGCTGAATACGGGGCCGAGATGATTGCGCTGCAGATGGGCAGCATAGACCCGAACGGCGAGAACCGCCC
>JAKJGD010000011.1 GCA_022704585.1 Spirochaetota bacterium
GCTATCAAGGATGATGGCTCAGATTTTCAAGGAGGAAAGATATGATTATAAACCACAACATCGCAGCTATCTTCTCCCACCGCACCTTAAAATTTCATGACTGGAGCCTTACCAAAGACATCGAGAAGCTGTCTTCCGGCATGAGGATAAACAAGGCCGGTGACGACGCTTCGGGTCTTGCCGTATCGGAGAAGATGCGCTCGCAGATTCAGGGTCTCCGGCAGGCGGAGCGCAACACGGAAGATGGCATGTCCATGATCCAGACTACTGAAGGATATCTCCAGGAAACTCATGATATACTTCAGCGGATACGGGTCCTGGCAGTGCAGTCTGCCAACGGTATTTACACCGACGAGGACAGGCAGCTCATCCAGGTCGAGGTCTCCGAACTCGTTGACGAGATCGACCGCATGGCGTCCCAGGCGGAATTCAACAAGATGAAGCTTCTTCTGGGCAACTTCTCCCGGCTCCACCCGACCGCATCGATGTGGTTCCACATGGGTCCGAACATGCACCAGCGGGAACGGGTCTTTATCGAGACCATGACCACCGCGGCTCTCGGTCTCAGGAACCCGACGGTCCTCACGTTCATCTCGATCTCGACGCCGGGCAAGGCGAACTCGGTTATCGGCCTCTGCGACGAAGCGCTCCGGGTGGTCTCCAAGCAGCGCGCCGACCTCGGCGCCTACTACAACCGCCTCGAACACGCGGCAAAGGGACTGATGAACGCATACGAGAACGTGCAGGCCTCCGAATCGCGGATACGCGACACCGACATGGCCGAACAGATGTCTTCGTATGTGCGGTACCAGATCCTGACGCAGGCAGCAACATCGATGCTCGCGCAGGCGAACGCGAAGTCTCAGACGGTCCTGGAACTATTGAGATAAGACTTGAGCCAGCATTGCAGTATCATACAAAGCCGGGCCGCGAGCCCGGCTTTTTTTATCGCGTCTCATCTCCTTCGTGCTCGGCGTCCACCAGCATCTGCTTCGCAAGCCTGTATAATCCGGCCAGTAACAGCGACCTGGTCTGCATGACGAAGATTTTCCTCGACATGAACAACTTTGAAAGGCAGCCGGCCACGAACCGGGCCAGGATGGTGGCGGTGGCAGCCCCCATGCTCCCGTACATGGGTATAAGCGGAATGTCTAGAATTACATTGAGTAGTGCCCCGGCCAGCGTTGAATAGAATGTGCCCCTTGTATAATTTTCAATGTTGCATCAGCAGGTGCGGGCTACGCCCATTGCATAAATCAGTCCTGCCCAGAAATGGATGCTGAGGAACGCCCCGGCGGCGACATACTGGGGCCCGAATATGATTTTAATGATCAGACGGTTGAGAAAGAATGTCGGGATCATGGCGCCGCAGGATATCAATGCCATGATCGAAAAAACTTCAGGAGTCTCATATTGAAAAGCTCCTCGTTGATTTTTTATAATCTCTATGATCTTCGGATAGATCGTTACGGACACCATAACCGGTACGAAATACCAAGCCTCTGATATCTTAACAGCACCGGAATGGATTCCTACCTCCGTATAGCTTGCCATTTTGCCGGGCATCAGCTGCCCGATGCGCAGGTACAGGACCGCGGAAATGGTTGGAAGGAGGAGCGGCCAGCCGTCCCGGAACAGGCCGCGGGCAATGTCGCGATTCCACTTCCATATGAAAAGTGACCCCCCGGTCCCGTGGTACATCACGGCCATGGCAATCTGTGCGACAATGATCTCGGCCGTAGCCGCGACGGCAAAGGCCACCAGCGGGGCCTTCATGAGAATAAGGGCCACCCGGACGCAGCCCAGAAGGATGAACATCGAGTTGTTGGGTATGACCGCATACTTTGATTAGAGCTGGGACTGGAAATAGAGATCGATGTTATCGAAGGAGCTAACCATGAAGGTCATCGATGCGATAAAAAACCAGGAGCCGTGTCAGGGAATCTTCACTGTTGATGATCATGACGGGGATTACGCTGAGAATGATGACCAGAATGCCGCCGATCTGCCGCATGATAAAGGCCGAGCTGAGGATCTGGTCCTTCTTTTCCGCGTGGTTGACGATCTCCCGGATGATGATATTGTTGGTCCCGAGCGACGCAATGGCGCTGACCAGTATCGTCAGGCTCATGGAATAATTGAAGAGGCCGTCCTGGGCCTTGCCGAGGTAGCGCGCGATCCAGCCTACGATAAAAAGATTGATGCCAAGTCGGACAATCCGGTCCACCGTGAGCCAGGAGAAATTGGCAATCAGCTTCTTCATCCCCCCGAATCCGATTACTTTCGCGATATTGCTTTTTAGCGTCTGTATTACAGGAATTTTATCAGAGAGAGTTTATTGGATTGAGATCCAGAATGTCATTCAATTATGCTTATATCGAAGCATGTCAATTGGAATATGATCTTATCGTTTCGTTTTATATGTATCGTATAGTTTGGTGTGCCACCGCCACGCGGTTTCGAGAATTACATCTATGTCCGCATGCACCGGCCGCCAGCCGAGGACTTGTGCCGCCCTGGATGCATCGCCGATCAATACGGGCGGGTCGCCGGCACGCCGCGCGGCTTCGCGTACCGGGATCTTCCTGCCCGTGACGCGCGCGGCGGCATCGATGATTGCCCGTACCGAAAAGCCCTCCCCGTTACCCAGGTTGAACACGCCCGGCTTACCGCCCCCGCGGAGATAATCGAGTGCCGCGATATGGGCCGTTGCCAGATCGGAAACGTGGATATAGTCCCGGATGCATGTCCCGTCAGCCGTGTCATAATCGGTGCCGTATATGTCAACCCTGTCCCTCACCCCGAGGGCCGTATCCAGCACCAGCGGGACGAGGTGGGTCTCCGGCTCATGCCATTCGCCGATCTCCCCGTCGGGATCGGCGCCGGCCGCGTTAAAATACCTGAGCGAGACATATCTCAGCCCGTATGCTGAGGAAAAATCGGCAAGCATCTGCTCCACCATCAGCTTGCTTCTCCCGTACGGGTTGATGGGATTAAGCGGATGCTCCTCCGGGATAGGTATCTTCACCGGGTCCCCGTAGGTTGCACATGTCGACGAAAATATGAAATTCGGAACGTCATGCTCATTCATCGCCTTTAACAGTTTGAGCGTGTTTACGACATTGTTTTCATAATATCGCGCCGGGTCTGTCACTGATTCATTCACATAGGTAAATGCCGAGAAATGCATCACCGCCCCGATCCGGTATTTCTCGAACACCCGGCAGAGCGTGTCCGCATCATTCAAATCGCCCTGCTCGAAATCCCCCCATCGTGCGAATTCGCGGTGGCCGTACGACAGATTGTCAAATACGACCGTTTTCACGCCCCTGCGCGACAGCTCTTTATTAGCATGAGATCCGATGTATCCGGCCCCGCCGGCGATGAGTACTGTAGATCGGTCGTTCATTTCATCACGCTCCTGGCGGATACGTCCGCTCACGGCTTATCGGGAAATGCCCGTCATGCACACCGTTACTCCGCTGCTTGCTGTCCCACCGACGTTCGGACTGCCGCACAGACGCAGTATGACATATCCGCAAGGGAAGGAGTCAATCCCGTACCGGGAGAACAAGCATACTCAGGGGATCAACCGGAACATCCTGCAAAAAGAGAGACACATGGAGATGCGATGCCGTTGACAGCCCGGTTGATCCCACCAGACCGATGCCGGCGCCGGCTTCCACCCGTTCTCCCGCACGCACGTTCAGTTTGTCGCAATGCATATAACAGGTAAAGATTCTGTTCCCATGATCTATCACGATAAAATTACCCTCGTAATACATCTTCTCAGCGATGGCGACCGTACCGCTGGCCATGGCAAAAAGCGGCTCACCCTTCTTCCCCCTCAGGTCAATGCCCCGGTGCACATTCAGCTTGTCCCCGTGCCTGATCTTCTTCCCTTTCGCCTTCCGGTAACGCATGATCATTCTTTTCGAATAGAACGGAGAAGTCACAAAATGGTAATCGCGGGGATGGGACAGTGATCCGTTCAGTTCGTCCGAACCGGCGCGGCTGAAAGCCTTTTTCTTTTTCCGGGCGCACTCGTTGATGAACCGTATCTCTTCCGGAGCCGGGCGGTAATCGATGTTCGAATATTTTCCAAGGTCAAGCGCGTGGGGAGAAAACTTGAACCGGGTCGCCGCGACCGGTACGGGGAAGGTCGCGGTATGATGTGCCCCGCCGGCAACGTATTCCACAGACAGCTGCCTGTTGCCCGGCGCTTTATCCGGGCTCAGGGCGAAAAGGGAGCGGTATCCCCAGCTCCTTTCGGAAACCGGTATTCTTCGTTCCTCGAACAGCAATTTTTTTATCTTGATCGTCTTCACCGAATCCGAAGGGTCCGGATACAGCTCCGCGTAAACCGCCATGCCCTGGGAGAAATTCATTGCGTACAGGTCAATGACGATATTGCTGCTCTTGTACTGGCGGCTTTGGGCCCCGGGCAGATGATAACCGCGGGGAAGCTTGACCGTGGCGAAATGCCGTACCGGCGGCCGGGTGTCCGGGAGGCTCCTGCTCCTGGGGTATAATCCCGGTGAGGCCGACGAAAAACCAACCATCAGGAGCATAACGCAAACGATATATCGGAGAATTCTTTTAAAAGTCATATTTCCTTCGTATTAAATGAACGTCTATTAACAAGAACTATGATACTCTCTGACCGGCGCTGTCGAGATAAAAAACTCCAACAGCCGAAAATATTTATGGCTTGATATCATGAAGCCTCCCGGAGTACGTGCCTGCCCATGCGGCAGCATTATTGCAGGATGGCTTTCATTCCGTCTTGTCCTTTCACATTGATCATTCCACGATCCCACCTCTGCGGCTAATAAAAAAATATTTTTTTCCCATAATATCTTGACATATACGGTGTTTTATTTATCTTTACCATCCACAGGATAATAATTAGGAGGCTGTCATATGGCTCATGTTATAAGCGATGAATGCACAAACTGCGGCGCCTGCGAGCCCGAGTGCCCGGTTGAAGCGATATCCGAAAAGAAAGACAAGAGAGTAATCAACGCCGACGAGTGCACCGATTGCGGCGCATGCGCGGCCGTTTGTCCGGTTGACGCTATTTCTCCGGCGTAACTGTTACATTCCCCCTGAAAACAGGCCCGCCCTCGCTAACGCGAGGGCGGGTTTTTTATTTTCCGAGGTTTTTTTCCCGGCGCTTACTTGTTATAATTTTCCTTGATGAAGTTATTCAGGTAATCTTCCGGGCTGTCCACCGCAGCGCGGGGGATCGTGAAGTGGTCCAGCTTCATGAGCCTGAGGCCGTGGTAATAGTCATTAAAAAGGTCATAGCAAAGCTGCTTGATACTTTTAAGCTTTTCCCCGGCCATCTCCTGGATCTTCTCCACCGCGTCCTTTTCGAAATCCAGATAGATACCATGCTCAACCAGGAAATCCTTCTGGAAACTATGGATTCCGTCCTCGATGATCAGGTGTTTCAAAACCTCGCCGGGATTCTCCATGACCTGCCGGTCGACGTTCAGCTTCTTAATGTTGGTAGAAGGAAGACTTTTTTCAAACTTGATCAGCACTTTTTCAAAAACGCTCAGAAGGCCACGCGCACCGGTCTTTTCGCTGTGCGCTTTTTTTGCAAGGAGACGGAGCGCCTCGTCTGTAAATGAAAGGTCTATGCCGTAAGCCCTGAAATCCATCTTTTTGCCGAGCACCACCGTGCTGTACTTGTTCTTCAGTATTTTGTACAGGCCTTCCTCGTCCAGTTCGTTCAACACCACGTACACGGGAAGACGGCCTACGAACTCGGACTCGAACCCGAATTCGATCAGGTCTTCCGTCTTCACCTTTTTGAGAATCGACTGCCGGTCCTCGCCGGCCACCCGGGCCTTGTCGAATCCGATCGACTGCTTGTTGAGCCGCTTGTTGATCATGTCCTCGAGACCGCTGAACGCTCCCGATACGATGAACAGGATATTACGCGTGTTTATTTTCTGCCGGGTAACCTTCCCCGTCCTCTGTGCTTCCATGGCCGCCTCGACCTGCGAGGCAAGGTCATGGGGCGTTTTCAGATCGACTTCCGCCTCTTCCATGAGCTTGAGCAAGTTCCGCTGGACGCCCGTACGGGACACGTCCGGCCCGTACATGTGGCCTGAAGAGGCGATCTTGTCTATCTCGTCGAGATAGATGATCCCGTATTCGGCCTTTCTGATGTCGCCCTCCGCCTCGTGAACGAGCTCGCGCACCAGGTCCTCGACATCGCCGCCGACATATCCGGTCTCGCTGAATTTCGTGGCGTCCGCCTTGACGAACGGTACGCCTATCTTCTTGGCAATGAGCTTGACGATGTAGGTTTTTCCGACTCCCGTCGGCCCGATAAGCAGCATGTTGCTTTTAATATTGCCGACCAGGCGGTCCTTCTGGTTTATCTTGCTGTCCAGCTTCATGCGGTTAAAGTGGGTGCACACCTTGGTCGCGATGACCTCGATGGTCTGCTCCTGGCCGACGACATACTGGTTGAGAAAGCTTTCGAGCTCTTCCGGTATTATATCAAAATTGAACTCGGTCGTCCGCTGGCCGCTTACGCCCGGCTTTTCACCGATCGTCTCGGCATTGGGCTGCACTTCCTCGGACTCGAGGTTCAGTATTTCTTCTATGCTTTTTTCCGGATCAAATGCCGCTTTTGTCATACATAATCCTCATACTGTTATATCATACATGTCGTGGAATTCCATCACGACCATGTGGCATTACTAATATACTGTTAGCATCACCATTATTCAAACTGTGTACCGACTTTTATCGATAGGTTACAAACTCCACCAAGCCTTTATTTATACACGGTGTAATAAATACAATTTATTTTCTCTTATACCCAAAAATTCCTCTCTCAGGCCCTGGCTCCCGACATACTTGGAGATTATTCACTCAAATATCATGAAAAGTGGAGAATTGGCATTTGTAAAAAAAATTAACCCATTAGAAAAAAATACTTGAATATTTACTATACATATATATAGTATACATATGTAGATATAAAGGAGGTTGTCATGATTTCTCGCACATTCATTATTAATAAAATCTGCCCCGACTGCGGTCATAATCTTATACCTGATTCCGGATGTTTTTTCTGCCGGTATTGCGGTTTTTCCCTGTGCCGCATATAACCTATAATTAATTCAAGAGGAACCATGAATTCCAATGCTTATAAAACAAACCGTACTTTTCATAAGAATACCGGGTTTGAAAAAAGAGATAATTATTATGGCCTCACAACCCGGTTTTATAAGAATTCAGAGAAAGACCGGCGATTCATTACGCCATCAATGTCCGGAAATTCCGCAAACCAGGATGCAACAGTTGCTACAGTCATGAAGCTCTTCAGGGGCACAGTAGCAAGCCTGGATGTCGGCGCCATTCACTATCACTGCAGTGAACTTTTCCCGTAGTATGTCTTTCCCGTTCGCCGAACATGACGGGCGCGTATACGCGGCAACCGGTAACTGCCAGTTGTTAAGAAAATAAAAAAGGACAGAGCTACCGACCAGAGCAAACACCACAGCAACAGTTCCCACACACTCCTCCTTGCTGGCTCTGTTCTTTTTTATTTTCTTAACCCCGATTCATTCCTGCCATGGATGTTTATAAAATAATAAACCCCTCGTAACGGGGGGCTGCTTTGTTGTGCCGAAGGAGGGACTTGAACCCTCATGGTGTTGCCACCGGCGGATTTTGAGTCCGCTGCGTCTACCAATTCCACCACTTCGGCCGGTATATGTTTTACTTTTCAGTCAGGCTGGGGGATTTCGTCGTATTCTATGTACTTGCCTTTGGCCCGTGCGACTATCTTCCCCATCTCATTTTCAATCTCGGCCCTGTTTTCAATAACGCGCTTGCTCTTTTTCACGTACCAGCCGCGAATGTACAGGTTCTCGCCGACATAGGCCGGCTGGAGATAGCGGACCGTCAATTCACTGGTGAGGGCGATGGTCTCCAGGTATTTATTCACCGTAATCATCGTTTCATCGAGAATGGCCGCTATTATTCCGGCATGTATTATGTTGGGCGGACCTTCAAGAAGCTCATGTGCGGTATACTGACCAAACGCTGTCTTCGTATCGTCGTCATATTCAAGCTGAAGCCTCAATCCCTTCTCGTTATCCTGACCGCAGCCGAAACATATCTTATCTTCAAATTCAATCATGGGGGCAGTTACTAAATACTATGGCTCTTTTGTCAATAACTTTATTATTCCAAGCAGGCTACTTCTTCTTTTTCATCTTTTCTATCATCATGTCAACTTCATCCTGGTCCAGCCATTCATCGACGTGTCCCGGATTAACATCTGTCTCCATAAGATACATTTCGAGGGCCATGATGAGCTGCTCCTTTGACAGAGCCCCCATTGTTACCAGAATCTCACCGATCAGCCGTGAAGGATTGTCCTTCTGCATATCAAGTGCATCCTTTAAAAGCTTCCCGGTTATAATGCCGTTATTTACAAGGAATTCACCTACCCGCATAACCAGCCTTTTATAAGTATCGAATTTACCTCATGTCACTTCACAGATGATTCAATAACGGTTTTTGTAATTTATTTATGAATTACTATACCGTTAAATTCCAAAAAGGGAATAGTGCTGATGAGGTTTATTGAAGCATCCTGATTTGAATGTATATCATTTCGGGCAAATGTCAATAATATTTTCCATCATAAAAACCAGAGATCGATACGCATCATGTAATGCGAAATCCGTATCATGGAAGAATATTTCTTGACTATTACACCAAAACATTGAAATTAATATGAGCCTATCCGGCTCCCTGGTACGATATGATGACCATGAAAACATCCAGCATTGCGGCTCTTGCTTTCCTGCTTGCCGCCGTATCATTTAACGCTCTGCATCCCGGGAACAGGAAATTGGATTATGTCGGCAGCGAGGTGTGCGGCAATTGCCACGCTGCGGATTCCATAGGTAACCAGTACGACAAATGGATGAGGACACCCCACGCCAAAGCCATGGAGCGACTCCGCACAAAAGCAGCGGTTTCCATAGCCGAAAAGCTCTCCATAAAAAAGCCATCCGAGGATCAGCAGTGTCTCAAATGCCACGCTACGGGAGGGGGAAAGAACCCGGCCATCCGTGCCGAAGGCGTAGGCTGTGAGGCGTGCCATGGTCCGGGCAGCGAGTATCATGAGTACGCATATCATGTCGATACGGTTAACCGTCAGGGGGCATACGAGACGGCGATCAGGCACGGCATGTACCAGATCCTGGGCATCAAGAACATCAAGAAGAGGGAAAAGATGTGCCTCGGGTGCCACAACAGCAGGAGGCCCTGCTACCCGTCATTGGCCAAAGATATATACCGCCAGTCAATATCCCTGCAGGTGATAACAGACATGAAAAAGGGCGGCGAGCAGAGCAAGGGAGAATATGTGAACCTCAAGCACCAGCTTATCCCTCCCTTCCCGCAGTACTGATGGTTTTCCGGTCAATCTCGAACTTGAGCCACTTCAAACTCTCGACCTTCATGGTAGCGGCATGAATCCGGCGCTCGATCTCGGTCATCGCCCCGAATATCTCGTCGGTCAGGAGGCTGGCCTGGGAAAAGATGGTTTTCTCACATGCGAAAAACGCGCGTCCCAGGCTCTCGGTATCATAACAGGCGTTTGTGTCATAATCCGCATGCTTTCTCAATGAAGCCACCAGCGGAATGATCTCTTTACGATAGAGGACTTCCACCAGGAGACCGTACAACTCCTCCATGCTCAGGATATACTTTGTAAGCCTGTTGAGGCCGCCCACCAGCTCGTGCACAAAAAGTCCCTCACGCATGTCCTTGTATGCTATCACCGGCACGCTTTTCGCCAGCTCTCTGGAATAGCTCTTTCGCACAAGTCCGTTCAGGTCAAGGCCGGCAGACCCGATATTGATCAGGACGAACTGCACGCCCCCGTCCAGCGACTGTTCGAAGAGCTCTTCCACGCTGTTGACGAAGATGACGCGGTAGCCGAACCTCCCGATGATGGATTTCAGGACCCTCCTGGTGGCGGTGCCGTGCTCCAGTATGATGAACGTTCCGGTCCTCAGCTCGGAGCCGCTGCCGAAAGACTTCAGCGCCGATACGAGCTTTTCATCGTCATCAACCTCGATCACATCTGCAATCCCGCAGGTCAGTAAAAAATTCCTGTTTTCCGGCGAGAGGCATTTCGCGCAGCAGACAACCCTCTCGCGCAGCCCGATTATGCGATACAGCTCCGCATGGGCCTGTATCCCGGCCGCGTCCGCTTCGGCGATCGTATACTCTGCGGGTTCCCCGCGCTGCAAATCTCCTAACACCGCCGGTGATACGGGGAAACTGTATTCGGTTATCGTATACCCCATGCCCGTCAGGGCGCTGCGGTACAGAAAATTTTTTGACGTGATGAGGTCTATCCGCTTCATGGCATGTATTATGTCACATATATAAAGGAAGACAACGCGCGTGTCAAATCATTTTGGGGCCGCGGGATAAGCGCCGGGACCTCGCCGTTTGGGGTCCCGGGTTTGTACGCACTACGTGCGCTTTACTCAATCACGCACGACGACATGGCGTCATTCAGGCCGCTGTAACCGGGGAAGTTGGATTGACCGCCGGCAGGGTCTGCATACAGGGTCCAGGCCGTTCCGCCGAAATTATCATGCTGGTAAACGGTGACCTTCCATCCGATGGGAATCGTGCAGGAGGAAGCCCAGTCATTCTGTATGCCCGCCGACTGGAGCTGCGACAGGGTGTATCTCCCTTTCGCCAGGGCCAGGCCCGATGAGCCGGAGTAATTGACATCCTGGAAGAAGACCACGCCGCTGCCGGCGATACCGTTGGTTTTAACAATGAGGCCGCATTTATACGTGTCGGCAAAATCCATGATAATGACACCATACCTGCCGCCCGCGCTTGCCCTGAAGTAATCAACGATTTTCGGGTTGATGAAGTTAACAACGGTGGTGATGCTCGGAATACCGAAAATTCCGGGCTTGTACCCGCTCGAGAAATTGAGATACAGTCTGCCGGAGGGGCCGGACAACGCTTCGCTTAAAAGGGCCGTTAAGGAATTCCACTTGCTGTTGTTGTCGGTTACCTTGTAACAATCCTGCACGCTGAGATCGCCGGAGCTGAAGGTGGCGTTGTCGGCCCAGCTTGCTGCAGGAATCCCCAACGGGAGCGCGGACGCACCGAACCTCCTCAGCAGCACGATTTATCCCCGCACATCGCCAAGGGCCGGAACGGATTCTCCGAGGTACCAACCGGATGGATTCTTCCGGTAGTACGCCAGGAAAGTCTCTTCAAAGCTGCGTGAGATATTCGCAGAATTATACTCCTCCTTGACGCTCATAATGATTGTTTCACCCGGGTGGCTGCCCATGAAACCGAAACAGGCATTCAGCACATCATCGAAATTCAAATGCTGGTAAATAGAGCCGTGGTGTATCGCGAATGCATTGTCGATATGCCGGCACCGGATGTCCAGAAAGCGTATGCCGTTATTCAGCTGGTCTGAGATGGTCAGATTCTGGCATTTGGCTGTCCCGGCTATCGGTTCATACCGGGCGCCGGAATCATGGGTCCCGGGGATCGAAATCTCGGAAAGCAGTTTCGTATTATCCTGTCCTTCCACCCAGTTCCATGCGGATACTGCCGGCATAGAAGCCCCGGCAGGCAAACTGAGTGCCGGGGTTTGGGTTTGCACCGGGATGATCCCATCGAACCCAACGTCATCACAGGCGTTGAACATCAAACAGGTTCCCAGGATAAGAAAAAATGCAACATTCATTTTTTTCATGATTCGCTCCCGGTTCTTAAAATCCGTAGAAAAAAAATTTTTCCGGATATTATAACTTTGAAAAGACACACAGTCCTGATGATTTATACATCAATTGAATCTTGCTGTCTGCTCATTTAAAGATCAATCAGAAAATGATAATATGATCCGATTATTCAGCTTTTTTTGACGTGCCATTTAACCCTCCCATGACAGTTAAGAACAGTATATGCCCCTCACAAGCATGGTCCGCACGCGCTCCTGGATATCATACACCGGGAGTCCGGCAGGCTCACCGCATCGGCATGTCGAAGTTGACAGCGGGGGCCTGACTATTTCTTTACGGCATATAGCAGCACACCTACCCCGAGCGCGAAATACACGATGGAGAACAACTGCCCGTCGGAAAGACCCCACAGGAACACCCGCGGATCATCGCGCCAGAGCTCGATCGTGAACCGCGATACCGAATACACGATCGCCGACAACGAAAACAGGAAACCGGTATTCATCTTCCGGAACCGGCCGAAAAGGAGAGCAGTCCCGGCGCCTGCGAGAATAAGGGCTGAGATGAGCTGGGTCGGCACAAGGGGCTGCCGCATGGCTGCCGCCGGAGCTGCCGGGTCCAGGAAAACCACACCCACACAGGTTGCCGTATGCACACCGTAACAGCACCCGGCAAAAAAGCAGCCGATCCTGCCGATGCCGAGGCCCACAAGATAACCCGGAGCGATAATGTCCGCCAGTCCGAGAAAGCTTTTTTTCCATCGTGAGGCCGCAAGCGCCAGGGCCGCGATCCCTCCCAGTATGCCGCCCCAGCTTACAAACACGGGCGGAAAATCCGCGTAACGGTGATCGATCCGTTCCGGCAGGAACAGCAGAAAACCGGCGAGAAGGGCCCCTCCCACCGCTCCGGCGCCGACCAGGGCGAGATAATTGAAGAAATCGCCGGGGCGGTAACCGTATCGACGCGCGCGGCGGATCGAGATTAGCGCGGCCGCCCCGAACCCGGCAACCATGAAAAGGCCGTATGTTCCCAGCAGGACGTCTTTTCCGAGCAGGTTGAATGTGATGAGTATTGGGTGCATGATTAAATAATATTAACGCAGAGAACAGAGAGAACGCGTAGGGCCAATATTCAGGAGGATACTGTACGAATAAACAAACTATTTACATGGTATGGTTTAATGATGGTCATCAAACTTATTCTGCAGGCCAGCCTTTCTTCTCTCAGCGTTCTCTGCAACCTCTGCGTTGAATAATTAGCCCCCTGAAAGTTCAGGCTTTATGTTTACAGCATTCAGTTCCGATCCGATAAATAATCTGCTTAAAACGTCTTCTTCTTCAGAGCCTCTTTCTGGGCTTCTTTGTTTGCCTCCTGCTCCAGCTGTTTGAGCTTCTTGGTAAAATCATCAAATGACTTCTGCACCTGCGGATCTTTTGCGGCCTGATCAAATATACTCTTGCTTCCGGTGATACAGGCGATGCAGGCGATGTTGAGGAGGAGTGACAGGGCGCAGCCGATTATCGAGGTCACCAGGCCTCCCGTTGAAAGGGTGTTCTCCGGTGCTTCCCTGCGGGCAAGCACACCCGTGACGATCCCTATGATTCCAAGAATGATTCCGATAAAGCTGAACGGCCCTGTAAACACGAAGAGGATTGATAATATTCCAAGCACAAGCGAAGCGACGGCCATAATGCCTCCGAGTGGTCACTCTGATTCAAGGTATTTTTTTATTTCTTCATTTGTTTTGAGCAGGGCCAGTGTCGCACCGGCAATGCCGAGCTGCATGATCACGAGCAGCCAGCTTACCTTTTCGCCGGTTACGCTCGCATAGATTACCCAGAGCACGTTATACAGGGCGAGCCCTGCCGCGAACCTCTTCAGCCATTCAATACCCCCGGCCGCGCCCTTTAGCACCATGATACCGCTCATGAGGGCCAGAACGCCGACCGCGAATATCAGTATGCCGAATATTACCAGAAACACGCCACCGACCCCGGACAGGAGCTGGTTTATGCCTCCGGCAATCATCAGACCGCCTTGTATGACCGAAAACACGCCGGTAATTATCGCCAGCGTGGCAAGGAGAGTCAGAACCAAG
>JAKJGD010000425.1 GCA_022704585.1 Spirochaetota bacterium
GCAACATGATGGTGACGTCTCCTCCCCCGTTTTGACAAGGCATTAAGGCCGGGTTTTTGACCCGGCCTTTTCGTGTTCGGCTATCTTTTCTTTTTTAACAGCGCCTCGACCCTGAGAGGGAGACCGAAGATCCGGAGGAAGCCGGTCGCGTCTTTCTGGTCATAGAGCGTGCTCGCGTCGAAGGTGGCGATATCCGGCTCGTACAGGGTGACGGGCGATTTCCGGCCGACCACGGCGCAGCTCCCCTTGTAGAGCTTGACCCGCACCGTGCCGGTCACGTTTTTCTGCGTCTCCTCGATGAAGGCGTCCAGCGATTCGCGCTTCTTGGTGAACCAGAGCCCGTAGTAGGCCAGCTCCGCGTACTCGTGCGCGAGCCGGTCTTTCAGGTGCTGCGTTTCGCGGTCCAGGGTGATCGATTCCAGGTCGCGGTGCGCCGCGTGGAGCACGGTGCCCGCCGGCGTCTCGTACACGCCGCGCGACTTGATGCCGACGAGGCGGTTCTCCACGATGTCGACCCGTCCCACGCCGTTCGCGCCGGCGGTCTTGTTGAGCTGCCGCATGAGCTCCACCGGCCCGAGCTTCTTTCCGTCAAGGGATACCGGGTTGCCCTTCTCGAACCCGATCTCGACATAGGTCGGCTTGTCCGGGGCCTTCTGCGGCGATACGGTCGTGAGGAACATGCCCTCGTCCGGCTCGTTGTACGGGTCCTCGAGTATGCCGCCCTCGTAGGATATGTGCAGGATGTTCCGGTCCATGCTGTAGGGCTTGTCCTTGGTGACCGGAACGGGGATGCCGTGCTTCTCCGCGTAGTCGAAGAGCTTGGAGCGCGAGTCCAGGTCCCAGATCCGCCAGGGGGCGATGATAGTCAGCTCCGGCGCGAGCGCCATGTAGGTCATCTCGAAACGGACCTGGTCGTTGCCCTTGCCGGTGGCGCCGTGGCACACGGCGTCGCAGCCCTCGCGCAGTGCGATCTCGACCTGCCGCTGGGCGATGATGGGTCGCGCGAGCGAGGTGCCCAGCAGGTAGCGGTTCTCGTAGATGGCTGTCGCCTTGATGGCCTTGAACACGTAATCCCTGACAAAGCCCTCTTTCAGGTCCTCGATATAGCACTTGCTCGCCCCGGTCCTGATGGCCTTTTCCTCAAGGCCGTCCAGCTCCTCCTCCTGGCCGACGTCGGCGGCCATGCACACGACCTCGCACCCGTAGTTCTCGATCAGCCATTTCACGAGAATGGATGTGTCCAGGCCCCCGGAATAGGCGAGACAGATTTTCTTGATGTCCATAATATACCTCTGTTATTGGGCCTGATCCGGCCCGGCAATATCATTTGAGCACGGCCAAGCATGTTCCCGGGTCGATTTTTTTCAATGAAAAAAATGGTTTTTCTGCGGGAGGGATGAGACATGGTGTTAAGGATGGGTCCGCAAGCGCGATAGGTCTGCACGTACGCTGCAGGCGGGGTTGATCAACCCCGCCTTTGCATGCGATTAAACGGTTACGCCGGGTCCTTTGCGAATTTCCTGAACAGCAGGACGAACAGGATGCCGGCGATGTACATCTCGAGCCCGTACACGCCGTTGACGATGAAAAGCGAGCTGTAAAAGTCGCCGATCTGGTCCTGGATGAGTATGGCGAGCGTCATGGACAGGGCCGAATTGCGCACGCCCGTTTCAAAGGCGAGCGACTTGAGCTGCTTCACGGACACGCGGAAGAGGCGCGCCACGAGGACGGCAACCACCATCCCGGTGAGTGCCAGTATCAGCGGGGCGAAGTAGAACGTGATGCTGTAGCGCTCGGTGTCTGCCAGCGCGCCGAGGTTTGTCACAACGCCCGTTACCATGATGAAGAGCACCGTGATGATGCCCAGGACCGAGAAGACGGGCGCTGCCTTCAGCGCGATTTTCTCGGCGCGGGCCCGTATGGTCATCCCGATCGCGAGGGGCAGGATGACCAGCACGACGATGGTCTGCGCTATGAGGACTGCAGGGACCGACGCCCCGGTTCCCGTCGTCCCGTATAGCGAAAGGAGGAGGGGCGTGCAGAAGAGCGCCAGCACCGTCGAGACCGAGGTGAGGGAGATCGAGAGGGCCAGGTCGCCCTTCGCGAAATGGGTCAGCAGGTTCGAGGTCACGCCCGCCGGGCTCGCCGTCGCCAGGATGAGCCCCAGGTATATGAACGGGAAGGCATGGTAAAAGCCGAAGAGATGGCTCAGGCCCAGCGCCACCAGGGGCATGAGGCCGTACTGGAGTATGACGCCCAGGACTATGGCGAGCGGTTTTGTGAAGACGATGGTGAAATCGCTCAGCTTCAGCGTAAGCCCCATGCCCACCATCACGAAGAAGAGCATGAGCACGATGGATATCTTGAATATGCGGTCAAAGAGAATCGCTTTCGGCTCGCCGGCAATGCGGGCGAAGGTATAGGTCCTCCCGTCATGCGTGCCCGGCAGCGTTTCGAGAGAGAAGATCATCCGGTTCTCGGACAATTTCTCATAATCAGCCGGGGTCCGCCCTCCCTCAGCCGGAAGGGAGATAACGTACATGTCGCCGGTGCTGCTCCGGATGAAGTTGAGTGCCCGCCCCTCTGCCGCATCCTTGCCGGGTTTTGCTTTCAGAATGCGGAGGTTGCCGGTCAGTTCAATTTTCTTTGCCGCCGACCAGTCGAGCCCGCTCGACAGCGCATTGAGCCTGTCGACGAACGCGACGTCCCCCTCGGTTATCGTTTTTTGCGAAAGATATTTGTAGAGCTCTTCCCCCTGCGGCGGGGTGCCTTCCGCAAAGGCCGCCGTCGCGGCAAGCATGATGACTGATAAGAAGAAAGCTGACATGGTCCTGGTGAGCATCGATCCGCCTCCTGTATGATGGTTGATTTACCGAAGCCACTGCGCGTGAATCGTGGCTGCAGCATTGCATGTTATCGGGGAGCTGTCAACAACGAAGAGCGGCCGCTCCCGGTCAATTATAACGGATTGAAAATGAAGTCACCGCTGCTGCCGCCGCGCGAATGGAGCTGCG
>JAKJGD010000426.1 GCA_022704585.1 Spirochaetota bacterium
CATCTCCGGTATGACCGAGCTCTGTTTCACCACGCAGCCGTCCGGTGCAAGGTTTCCGGTGAGGATCACGGTGCCGCCTTCTTTCCTGAACGCCCTCTCGCGCGGCGGAATAACGGTTTCGTCCTTGATGATGACAAATTCCAGTATGTCGCGCAGCTTCATGTTGTTGGCCAGCAGGCAGTCCAGATTCAGGTCGTCTTTCAGCACCTTCATGACACCCATGGTACCGCCGGCCTTGTACAGGTCGACCATCCCGTGCGGGCCGCTCGGGCTTATGGAGCAGAGGGTGGGGATCTTCCTGTTGTACTCGTTGAATGTCGTTAGAGGGAGCTCTATCCCGAGGTTGTGCGCGATTGCCGGAAGGTGCAGCGCCGTGTTGGTTGAACCGCCGATTGCCAGGTCGACGATCAGTGCGTTGATGAGCGCCTCTTTCGTCATGATCTTCCGGGCGGTGAGGTCTTCCTCTACCATCTTTACAATGCGCATGCCCGTCTTGCGGGCGAAGACCGACTTCTCGGCGTGGAACGCGGGAACATTTGCCGAGCCGGGGATGCACATGCCCATCGCCTCGACCAGGGACTGCATGGTATTCGCCGTTCCCATGACCTCGCAGGAACCGCAGGTGGCGCAGGTCGCGGAGGCGAGCTTGGCGCCGTAGTCGGTGGTATAGTCCTTGTGGTCGATGCTGCCCTTCATGGACGGGAGAAAGCGCACGTGCATGGAGTTTGGCCCGCCGGTGATGAAAATGGCGGGAAGATCGAGGCGCGCCGCGGCGATAAGCATGCCGGGGATTATCTTGTCGCAGCTCGCGATCATGACCATGCCGTCGTACACCATGCTGTGCATGTGGGTCTCGATCATGTCTGCGATAAGGTCCCGCTGAGGCAGGACATAGCGCATGCCCTCGTGCCCCTCGGTCATGCCGTCGCAGGGGGCGGGCACGTTGAATTCAAAAGGGACGCCCCCGCCGGCGTTGACGCCGTCCTTCACTTTCTGGGCGAGCTCCCGCAGGTGGATATGCCCGGGATTGATGTCGGTGTGGGAGTTGACGATCGCGATCATCGGCTTTTCCTTGAGCTCGTCGGGATCGGCCCCCGTTCCGCGGAAAATGCCGGTGCGCATCAGTCCGACGGGAAAGTCGGAGGTATCGAATATTGCCTGGCTCTTTTTCTTCATTGCCGTCTCCTTGTTACACGTTGTTTATAATGAAGTCGGGTTTCTCCCCGTTCAGTACTTTCACAATGTTCCCGATTGCCGCGCCGATGATCCGTATCTTCGACTCCGTCGTTGCGCCCGCTATGTGTGGGGTGAGGAGCAGGTTCGCATCGACCGACAGGAGCGGGCTGTCCTTTTTCAGGGGCTCTTCTGTATAAACGTCGAGCGCGGCGCCTCCGATCTGCCTGTCCCGGAGGGCTTCAGCGAGCGCCGTCTCGTCGATTATTTCGCCGCGCGCGACATTGATGATGAGCGCGCCCGGCTTCATGGCGGCTATGCGCTCCCTGCTGATCAGGCCGCGCGTCTCGTCGGTGAGCGGGCAGTGAAGGCTTATGATGTCCGAGCTCTTCAGCAGGTCGTCACAAGTCACCATTGCGGCCCGGTATCTGCTCTCGTCGTCGTCCGAAAGCCTGACCGCGTCATGGTACAGTACGCGGACGCCGAACGGTATGAGCCGCTCCGCCACGGCCTTCCCGATCCGGCCCATGCCGACCAGCCCCCAGGTCTTGCCGTAGATCTCGCCCGGTCCGATCTCAAGCTGCTTCCATTCGCCGGCCCGGGTGGAGAGGTGGGCCGCGACCGTTTTTTTCATGAGACAGAGCCCTGCCATCACGGTATGCTCGGCCACCCCGATCGTGTTGGCTCCGGCCGTATTGGCGACGCGGATACCCGCCTCCGTGCAGGCGTCGATGTCGATGTGCTGATACCCGACGGTGGGTTGCTGGATCAGCCTGGCATGACCGGCCGCAAGCGCGATCTCGCGGGTTATCTTTTTATTAAAGGTGAAGTCGCCGAGGATGATGTCGGCATATTTCACTTCCTCGATAATTTTATCGTCCGGCAGAGAGTTGACATTAACGATCTCAATTTCGTCCTGTAGTGAAAGGCCGGCGCCCTTCATCATGGCGGTCAGCACTGCTTCGTTGAGCGGCGCCATGGATACGAGTTTTATGGCCACGGTGTACCTCCGCGATAATGTCCCTGCTTTTCATGGGCGAAAAAATTCACGGCGCTGGCGGTTTAACGCTGAACATGAATGGTAACAGATAACGCCATATGATCGGGTTTGTCTAATCAAAATGCACCGGAATTGCATTTGACGAACGGGCGTCAATCGATCTTCATGCGCTGTTCTATGCGGGACATGATTTCATTGATCGCGCCGTCAATGTTCTCGATGCTGATGGCGACCGCTTTGGAGGGGCAGACGGTGGCGCAACGGCCGCATCCCTTGCAGAGCGCGTCGTCATGGATGATGCGATTGCCGGACAGGGTGCGCGCTCCGGTGAAGCACTCGCTCACGCAGGTCCCGCAGCCGGTGCATGCGGCCATGTCGGTCGTAACGCTGAGGCCGCGCAGGCGTACCAGCGATTCCTTGACCTCGCCGGGAAAGTAGCGGGCGGACTTGAATATGGTGCAGCAGCAGGTGCAGCAGAAGCAGATCGTGAGAGACCTGCCGGTGTTGGGTGTCCCGTAAAAAAAGTCATCCATCCGGACGCGGCCGATCATGGGGATAAGGCCCATCCCGACCATTTTTCGCATGTGGGCGAGGGCCTCGTCGACCGTGCGGCGGGTGGCGATGTGCGGGGGTATGGCACGCGTGCCTTCGCCGAGCTGCAGGCAGGCTTCATGGATCGGGTAGTGCCGGCACTCTTCCGATTCGCGGCAGGTGCACCGGTTGATGATGATGCGGTGGGACGAGCGGCGTATGAGCTCCTCGAGCAGACGTTCGGGTAGGAATGTGCTCCCCGCGCCCCTGATGTCGCGGTTTACCGGGATATGCGAGATGTTGAAATTCC
>JAKJGD010000427.1 GCA_022704585.1 Spirochaetota bacterium
ACCCTGAACGCCCGTGGTAGCGGCCCATGCCGCTGTCGCCGATGCCGCCGAAAGGAAGCTCCTGGCTCCCCACGTGGGACACGGTGTCGTTAATGCACCCGCCGCCCGATGCCGTCTCCCTGAGGACGCGTTTCTGGTTACGTTTGCTCTTCGAGAAATAATAGAGCGCAAGCGGCCGCGGCCTGCCGTTCACGATATCGATCGCTTCGCCGAGGTCGCGGAACGTCATGACCGGGAGGAGCGGGCCAAAAATCTCCTCCTGCATAATGGGGTCCTTAGGCGCAATATTGCCAACGATCGTCGGCGCGATGTACCGTTTCTTCCTGTTGTTCTCCCCGCCGTAGAGTATCTTCCCCTTTTTCAGGAGGCCCATGATCCGGTCGAAGTGCCGCTCGCTGATGATGCGCGCATAGTCCGGGCTCGCGGCCGGGTCGCCGTCGTAGAATGCGTCTATCGCCAGGACGAGCTCCCCGATAAAGCGGTCTTTTATTTTTTCATGCACCAGGAGGTAGTCGGGGGCCAGGCACGTCTGGCCTGCGTTGAAAAACTTTCCCCAGCTGAGGCGCCGCGCAGCCACAGGCACGTCCTCGTCCACGATGACCGGGCTCTTGCCGCCCAGCTCCAGCGTCAGGGGGGTAAGATGCTTGGCCGCCGCCCTCATGATGATCCTGCCCACGGCCGTGCCGCCGGTGAAGAATATGTAATCGAACTTCTCCTCGAGCAGCGCCTGTGTCGCGTCGACGCCCCCCTCGATCACGGCGATGTAGTTCTCGGGAAATGTCTCGCGAATGATTTTCGCGATGACCCGGGAGGTCGCCGGGGCCAGCTCGGAGGGTTTCATGACCGCGCAGTTGCCGGCCGCGATGGCCGCGACCAGCGGCGCGATGATGAGCTGAAAGGGATAGTTCCACGGACTGATAATCAGCGCCACGCCATACGGTTCATAGTAGACGCTGCTGCGTGAATAAAAATGGATAAGCGGCGTTGCCACCCGGCGCCTTTTCGACCAGGATCCGACATGCCGGATTGCGTGGGTTATCTCAGGGTAGAGGATACCGATCTCGCTCGCGTAGGACTCGAACGCGGGCTTTTTCAGGTCCTTGTAGAGCGCATCCATGATCAGCTGTTCATTCTTACGGATCGCCGCTTTAAGTTTGCGCAGCTGTCTTTTGCGGAACGGGATTTCTTTCGTGTCGCCTGTTTCATAAAACGCGCGGATTTTCTGAATTTTACCGGCAATAACGCTCTGTTTCATAAGTTACCTCCGTTTGATGCTCGACATGACGCCCCTTATATGATTAGAAAAAACCGGTTCCCACTGTTACGCAAATTCTGGCGATTCATAATCATAACCGTACCGCATGAAGCCCGTCCTCGATCTGTTCAATCCTGCCCGGTAAGAATTAGTTTTATCGCGAGAGATACGTATACGATGCACGCCACGATATTCAGGATCCTCTCTCCCTTCCCGGATGTGGAGAGCCATTTCCCGATCGTTCCCGCAAGCTGGCTGACCAGGCTGAATACTGCTATCGTTACCAGGATGAACATTAATCCGAGAAGAATCAACTGAAAAGTGATGGAGCCTCTCTCCGGATCGGTGAATTGGGGCAAAAATGCCATAAAAAATATGGATACCTTCGGGTTCGTGATGTTCATAATTATTCCTCTCCGGTACAGCTGCCAGGAGGTCAATGTCGCTTTTTCATGAAAGTCCGGTATACTCGACGAGGCCTGGAAAGCCTTCCAGGCCAGATACAACAGGTACGCAACCCCGCAATATTTTAAAACAGTAAATGCCACCACGGACGTCCTGAAGATCACTGAAATGCCCAGGGCCACAATTGTCGTGTGAACAAGGAGGCCCGTACACAACCCCAACGTTGTTTTAATACCTGCCGACCTGCCGTTGGTGATGGATTGCGTAAGAACAAAAATATTGTCCGGCCCCGGCGCAAAAGCCAGGGCAGTCGATGCGGCAATAAAAATTACGAGAGTGTCAAGATCAATCATATCCCGGAACCAGCACCCCTGTGGTCAATAATGTTACCCGGCATGCATAAAGCTCACACCGTGTCAGCCGGTCAGACGCGGATGGGAAGGATGACGATGGGAATCCCCCGGTGGTAGAAGCGGCGCTGTATTGCAAAGGCCGAATAGTTATGGAGCCAGCGCGTGAAAAACGTGTCTTCGGGGAACACCAGCTGTCCGGCGAAAAAGATCGCGTTGGGATAACGCTTCAGGATGTCCGGAGCTATGCGCACGGATTCGTCGATCACATCCACCGCGATTGCCGTAACGCTCTCGGCGTGATACCCGTGTGCGCGCATGTACTCCACGTACCGGTTGCAGTCCTTATCTATGTAGTCGCGGAGTCGTACCAGCTCCTCGGTGCCCTTGAACACGCCTGAATCCACGAGGCCGATCTGGACGAAAACGAAATTCTTATACAGGCCCTTGAAAAGCCTGATGATGGCGAACAGCGTGTGCAGGCCGGTCCCCGTAAAACCGTTCACGAACATAACGGCGGTGCGGTCCTGGGGATCGAAAGCGATCTCCTGCTTTTTTCGCTTTCCGCTCCGGGCCTGATCCTGGATGTTGGCCATTTCCATATCAGCGACTTCTACAAGGCCGTTCAGCCGCCCCAGGAGCTTCCGCGTCCTGCCGTAATGACGACGGATGACGATCGCGATGGATATAAGCGACCCGGTTATGAATATCGTGATCCAGCCGCCCTCGTTGAATTTCAGCACAACCACCGACACGAGGATGAAGATGGTAAGGATGAGACCTATGCCGTTCACCGTGAGCTTCTTGCGCCAGTGCTCTACCTTTTTCCGTGACTGCCACCAGTGACGCACCATGCCGAGCTGGGAAAGGGTGAAGGTAACGAACACGTTGATACTGTAGAGAATCACCAGGAACTTCACCGATCCGCGGGAATAGATCATGAGCACGATGGCGCCGATTCCCATGATGAGGATGCCGTTCTGTGTGACCAGCCGGTC
>JAKJGD010000428.1 GCA_022704585.1 Spirochaetota bacterium
TTTTGATTGAACGATCAACCAACTCGCTGTCTTTACAATAAGCCGTTCCAGGCCATTTCATTTGATATGTCCCGGGAAACCGGGGCAAACGCCTGTATTGTGAATATTAAATTTTAGTCCAACTTTTGAATTGGTCAACCAACCAATTATTTATTAATTAGTTTCCACTGCAATTATTGTCAATAAAAAAAGATTAATTTTTTAGGAAAAAATTATGACATAATCCGGCTGCCTGATTACTCTTCTTTGAGGGCTTTTACCATATCCTTGCCCATCTCGTTGAGAATATATTCCCTGAATGATGTCAGGGTCCAGGAGCTTGTCATTTCATAAGAGCGCTCGGGCCGCTCGTTTTTTATTGTCATGATGGTAGAGCCGTTCACCGTTGAAACGAGCCGCGCCTGTACCTGGAAGGTGAAAAACCTCATCTTTTTTTTCTTCTTAACCGGCTCGGTTTCCTTGGTTACGGGGTTCTTGACGTATTCGACATAGTCGACCACTCTTACCTCTTCGGAGTTTCTGGTCACCGTACCCATGAAAAGCGCCTGCGCGCCGGATAGCCTGCCTATCTCCTCGGAATTTTCAACTATCCCCGACTGGGAGCGCTCGATCTCCTTTAAAATCGCGTTGAGCTTCGAGCGCTCAACCACGTTTTTACCGACTTCGACAAAGTGACCGCGAAACGCCTCCTCGCATTCATCCGCGATCACGGAGGGTATGCCGGGCTCGGTTTCGAAATCGACGACCGCTATGCTCTTCACCTTTACAAGCTCGGCCTTGTTCACGGATATCTTAGCCGTTGAACAGGATATGGCGATAATAGCCAGGGCCGCAATCCCCGCAATACCGATTGACTTATACGTGTTATTTGTCATGATGACCGACCTCTGAGATTTTTGTAGTTGGAACGGACATGAAGTTTCACAACACTATTCTAGCAGGAATCCCGTGTCAATAACTAACCGGGCATATATCTGTAACATTTTTTCAACTATTGCTACATTATAATACGGAAGTCATTGACCCGGAAAACCATGATTGCTGGATTCACTTTATAGCACCGTCGGAGGATGTATCTTGGCAGCGCCTGACTCCAGCGTACCGCGAGGAATTATAATGAAGCCTTCAACCGGCAAAAAGCCGTATCTTGTTTACCTTATTTATGCGGCCCTTCTGCTCCCCCTGCTCCTGGTATCACTGATGATTCCCCGGTACGTGGAGATGCAGATCAACGACAACGCCCGCATTAACTGCGTCGGACGTCTCCGCATGCTGTCGCAGAAAATAACGAAAAACATTCTCCTGTACCGGGACGGCGCCGTTCAGAAAAGCGACGTGGAGAAGCCTCTTGCCCTGTTCAACGAGTCGATACATGCAGTTGCCGAGGGCGGGTCAATTCCGCTGGATATTGAGCAGCCCCAATTCATGGTCGTTCCGGAGATGGATGATCGCGTAAGCCGGCGCCTGCTCGACATCGCCATACGGCAGTGGGAGCCATTTGAGGGACATGTCATCAGCTATATAAATACAAAAAACGAGGCCTCGCTGAAGTATATTCTCACCCGCAACGATGCCCTGGTGGAGACGCTCGACCGGTCGGTTCTCGCCATTCAGAACCATGCAGACGAAGACCAGATGGTCATGGGGCTCCTTTCAGGAGCCGCTATTATTATGACCATCATCGGGATAACCGGCTGGCTCATACGGCAGTTGCGGCGGTACCGATCAGCGGTCGCCCGGCTCGCTGAAATCGAACGGCTGCTTCCCATCTGCGCCGGCTGCAAGAAGATACGGACCGACAACAGCCGTCCGTTCGATCCGCGATCATGGACCTCCATCGAGGAGTACCTGCGCGACAGCAAGGACATGGTGTTCACCCACAGCCTGTGCCCGGATTGCATGAGCAAGTACGATCCGGGCCATTCAGGCGGCGACACCGGCGGCGCGTAACCGGCACCGGAGCGCCGTCACGCCCCGAGCCGCTCACCGATGCGATCGGCTATGTAATTCGCCACCGCCATGATCGTGATCTGCGGGTTAACCCCGAGTGACGTCGGTATTGTGCTTCCGTCCGCGACGAAGAGGTTTTTCACTTCGAATGACTCGCCGCCCTGATCCACGGCGCCCAGCGCCGGCCCGGACGCCATGCGGCAGGACCCCAGCGGATGAAAAGCCAGGGTTTCGATATGGTTCGCCTTTACCCTTTTTTTCAGAAGCCGGTCGGCCTCCCCGGGGGAATTCAGCACAGGCACCTTCGATATTCCCGTATACACGCGCACTGCACCGGCAGCGAAATATATTTTAGATAGATACGCAATCCCCCGCTTGAGCTTTTCCACGTCGATTTTCCTGATCTGGTAGGCGGCCATGACGGCCATACCCTTCCGGGGGTCCCTGCCCTTCAGGACCCGGCCCTCAGTCTCGTCGTGCGCCATGACGCCGAACGCGGACAGGTTGTTGTATTTCACCGCCATCACCTTGTGGTCAAACCCGACGCCGGGCAGCGAGGCGAGGAGCAGCGACGGGGGCACCATCACGCCCTCCATCATGATGCCCTCGTCCTCGAAGTCATCTATATAGGCACCCTGCGACACGCCCTTCCACCCTTCGACGGCTTCGTTCATCAGTGCGACCACCCTGCTTCCGGGATGTATCTGCAGGTGCCTGCCGATATTGCGGTTCGCCAGGCCGCTCCACATCAGGAGCGACGGCGTGAGGAGCGCGCCGCAGGATACCACGACGGCCTTCGATGAGACATTCACGCGGCGCACGGCCCTTCCCGTTACCGGGTCGACGACCGAACCCTCTACGCCGGCCGCCGCCCCGGCCCGCGCGATGATCCGCTCGGCCCTGCAATTGGCATAGATGCGCGCGCCAAACCGGTCGGCCATCGGGATGTAGGTCACGTTAACGCTCTGCTTGGCGTTCTCCGGGCACCCGAACTGGCAGGGCCCGCATCCCCTGCAGTCCTTCACGTTGTGGCGGAGCGGCCTGCAGGTATA